>NZ_JBEYER010000036.1:0-62945 GCF_040634005.1 Micromonospora sp. NPDC007271 | reverse complement strand
ACCCGCGCCTGGACCGACAGAGTCAACCATCCCGATGGATGAAGGGGGAATCGGGCCCCGGTCCGTATCCCCTTTCCGGGCAGGTCGAACGGGTGTGGCATGGTGGAAGGCGTGGTGATTCCGGCTGGCGAGCGTTCAGGTGTCACCGGCCCCGGCGGTCGTCGGGAGCCGGAGGGCACGGGTCAGTTCGGCGCGCTCGGCCTGCACCTCGCCGATCCGCGCGTCGAGGCGTCCGTGCTGGGCCTGCTGGAGCGGGTCGAGAGTGAGCTGCGGTCCAGCGTGGCCAGTGCCGACCCGCTGGTCACCGAGGCGGCCCGGCACCTGGTCGAGGCCGGCGGCAAGCGGTTCCGCCCGCTGCTGGTCGCGCTGGGCGCCCAGTTCGGCGACCCGACCGGCGAGCACGTCGTGCCGGCCGCCGTGGTGATGGAGCTCACCCACCTGGCGACGCTCTACCACGACGACGTGATGGACGAGGCAGCCGTGCGGCGGGGTGCTCCGAGCGCCAACTCCCGCTGGACCAACTCGGTCGCCATCCTGGTCGGCGACTACCTCTTCGCCCGGGCCGCGGACCTCGCGGCCGACCTCGGCCCCGAGGCCGTACGCCTGCAGGCGCGCACCTTCTCCCGGCTGGTGCACGGGCAGATCGCCGAGACGGTCGGCCCGCGCGGCACCGACCCGGTCACGCACTACCTGCACGTCATCGCCGAGAAGACCGGGTCGCTGATCGCCACCTCGGCCCGCTTCGGCGGCATGTTCGGCGGCGCCTCCGCCGAGCACATCGACGCCCTGGCCGGGTACGGCGAGGTCATCGGGCTGGCCTTCCAGCTCTCCGACGACCTGATCGACATCGCCTCCGAGTCGGTGCAGTCCGGCAAGACGCCCGGCACCGACCTGCGGGAGGGCGTGCCGACCCTGCCGGTGCTCTATGCCCTCGCCTCGGACGACTCCGACGCCGCCTCGGTGCGGCTGCGGGAGATCCTGGCCACCGGCCCGCTGGTCGACGACGCGCTGCACGCCGAGGCGCTCGGCCTGCTCCGCGAGTCTCCCGCGCTGAAGCGGGCCCGGGAGACGGTCCGCGGCTACGCCGAGGACGCGAGGGCGCGCCTCGCTCCCCTCCCCGGCGGCCCCGCCCGCCGGGCCCTCGAATCCCTCTGCGACTACATCGCCGACCGCACCAGCTGACCGCCACCCCGCCTACGGCGGTCAGCGGGTGGCGTGGGAGAGGAGGCGGCTCCCGGTGAGCATGAGGAGGGCGGCCAGCAGCATCGCCGCCGCAGCCGCCGCCCACATGGTGGGGTAGCCGAGCGCTCCGGCCAGGGTGCCGAGAGCCAACGGTCCCAGGCAGCCGCCCGCGTACACCCCGGTCTGGGTGATCGAGGTGGCGGCGGCCGGAGCCTGCGGGTGGAGCCGGACCACCGCGAAGTTCATCAGCCCGGGCCAGGCCCAGCCGAGCCCGAAGCCGAGCACCACGCCGGCGACCAGCGGCCCGGGGCCGGTGAGGGCCAGCAGCGCCAGCCCGACCGCGCCGACCACCAGCATCGCGGCGATCAACGCGACATGCCCGGCCGCCCGGCGATCGGCGAGCCAACCGGCGCCGATCCGGGCCAGCACGCAGACCGCGCTGCCCAGGGTGAGCGTCAGACCGGCCAGGGCCGGTGACAGCCCCCGTCCGGCGGACGAGTCCACCAGGAAGGTGCCCAGCGCGTTCGCCGCGCCGGACGCCAGGGTGGCGGCCAGACCGACCACCACCAGCGCCCCGGTGGCCCGGCCCGCGCGCCCGGTGCCCGTCCGCCGGGCCGGGGCAGCCTCGGCGCGGGGCACGGCCGGCAGCGCGGCCAGCGCCGCCCCGGCGGCGGCCACGAACGCCCAGCGCCAGCCCGCGGTCAGCGCGATGGTGGGCACCGCCGCGCCGGCCAGCAGGGTGGAGACCGGGATGGCCGCCTGTTTCACCCCGAAGGAGAGCCCCTGCCGGTGCGCGGGCACGTGCCGGGCCAGCACGGCGTTGCTGGCGAGCTGCCCGAGGGCGTTGGCGGCGGCGCTGAGCCCGAGCAGGCCGACCAGCATCGGGTACGACCGGGCCAGCCCCGCCACGGCCAGCAGCGAGCCGGCGGAGAGCAGGATGCCGGCGCGGGCCACCGCGACCGGGCCGTACCGCTCCACCAGTACGCCGGAGGGAAGCGACGCCAGCGCGCTGATCCCGAAGTAGACCGACACGGCCAGGCCCAGCCCGGCGGGAGAGAACCGCAGATCGTGGCCCATCTGCACGGCGAGGCCGCCGAGGAGGAACACCGGCAGGACGCAGGCGATCGTGGTGGCGACGGCACCCGCGCTGGCGCGGACGGTACGGCGGGACGTGGGTGGCGAGGGGTGCAGCACGGTGTCAGTCATGGCCAGGCAAACCTACGCCGGTCACATTTCGGCGTCGGCCGCCATGTTTCGGCAGCTGATCGTGTCTGTCGGTGCACGGCCTGTGCCCGGTGATCTGGCATCCTCGATCCGAACAGGCATTCCACACTCGGCCTGTTTTTCATATGGTGTAAGTCCCCGGCGGCGGAGGTGGTTGTGCGCGACCCCTTGGCGGAACCTTCGGACCTGATTCGGAGCGTCTCCCGCGCGCTTCGAGTGCTCGAGTCGGTCGGCCGTGCGCCGAGGGGACTCACCGTCAAGCAGATCGCCCGTCGGTGCGAGCTGACCGTCGCCACCACCTACCACCTGGTCCGCACCCTCGCGTACGAGGGCTACGTGATCCGGCGGGAGGACGGCACGTACATCGTCGGGCTGGAGGTGGCCGACCGCTACCGGGAGCTGGTGACGGCGTTCCGGGGGCCGCCGGCGGTCGGCGAGTCGCTGCGGCGGGCGGCGGCGGACACCGGCTGGAGCCACTACCTGGGGCGCTTCGTGGGCGGCCAGGTGGCGGTCACGGCGGTCGCCGAGGGGCCGCGCTCGCCGTACCTGGAGGATCTGGTGCCGGGTTTCGACGAGGGGGCGCACGCCACCGCACTCGGCAAGGGCCTGCTCGCCACGCTCACCCCCGAGCAGCGCTTCCGCTACCTGCGGGAGTACGGCATGCGCCCGTTCACCAGCGCCACCCTGACCACGGCCGAGGCGTTCGAGGCCGACCTGGCCGCCGGTGACCGGCGCGGCATGCAGCTGGAGCTGGGGCAGTTCCGTCAGGGGGTGGCCTGCGCGGCCGTGCTGGTCACCCCGGACAAGGACATCGAGCGCCGGGTGGTGCTGGCCTGCGCGCTCCCGGCCAGCGAGATGATGACCTCCGCCCGGGTGGTCCGGGCCAAGCTGCTCGGCGCGGCCCGCGCGATCGCCGACGGCCTCGCCGCCGAGCACTGAGGCCACCCACGCACCGAGCGGCCCCTCTCCGGCATGCGACGGCGCGGCGGGCTGGCTGAACCGAGCGGCGCCGCCGTACGTGTGCACAGGCGAACGCACGCTGGACTCGCCGTACGGGAGCGAGGAGACCGCCATCAGCGACCACGACGCCCAACTGCTGCGCGCGTTGCACGACGAACACGCCGACGCGCTCTTCGCGCACGCTCTCCGGCTGGTGAACGGCGACCGGTCGCGGGCTGAGGACCTGGTGCAGGAGACGCTGCTGCGGGCCTGGCGGCACCCGGAGTCGCTGGACCCGCGGCGCGGCTCGGTCCGGGCCTGGCTGTTCACCACGGCGCGGAACCTGGCCATCGACGCCTGGCGGCGCCGGTCCACCCGGGTCGGTGAGGTCTACACGGACAAGCTGCCGGAACCCCCCGGGACGGTCGACGAGGCGGAGCGCGCGGTGGAGGCGTGGACCGTGGCCGAGGCGCTGAACCGGCTCAGCCCGACCCACCGGGAGGTGCTGGTCGAGTGCTTCTACCAGGGGCGGTCGGTGGCGGAGGCCGCGGTCCGGCTCGGCGTGCCGCCGGGCACGGTGAAGTCGCGTACCCACTACGCGCTGCGCTCTCTACGGTTGGTGCTGGCCGAGATGGGGGTGACCGGATGACCCGCTGCGAGTTCGCGCACGACGACGGCGCGTACGTGCTGGGCGCTCTCGCTCCCGCCGAGCGCGCCGCCTACGAGCGGCACCTGGCCGGCTGCGCCGCCTGCCGGGACGCGATCGCCGAGATCGCCGTGCTGCCCGGCCTGCTGGGGCGGCTCGATCCGGCCGGGCTGGAACAGTTCCTCCCCGAGGCGGCGGAGGACTCCCGGGTGCCCGCGCTGCTCGAGGCCGCGCGGGAACGCCGGCGCCGCGAGCGGTCCCGGTCCCGACGACGGTACGCGTTGAGCGCCCTCGCCGCGGCGGTCGTCGCGGTGCTGGTCGGCGTCGGGGTGGCCCTGGTCCGACCGGCCGCACCGCCGGCCCCGCCGGTGACCCTGACCGCGATGCGGCCGGTCGCCGGCACCGTGCCGGTGCACGCCGAGATCGGGCTGACCGGAGCCGACTGGGGCACCGAGGTCACCATGCACTGCGGGTACGACCGGCGGGTCGACCACCACGAGGCGTACACCTTCCGGCTGGTCGCCCGCGGCCGGGACGGCGCGACGGAGCAGATCGGCTCCTGGCTGGCCGCCCCGGGCGACGACCTGCGGCTCACCGGCAGCACCCGATTCACCCGGGCTGAACTGGTCCGCCTCGAACTGCTCCGCGCCGACAACACCCCCCTCCTAACCTACGACCTCCCCTAATCCCCCCGCCCCCCCGCGCCCCACCCCCGCCGTCGATCTTGCAGTTGGGGACTCGGGTTTGCCTGGAATGTCCATTACGCCCCGACAGAAAGTGCAAGATCGACGGGGTTGGGGGGCGTGGGGGTGGGGGGTGGGTTAGGGGGTTGGGGTGGGGAGGGGAGGGGTGAGGGGGTGGGGGGTGGTGCGGGTGCGGTGGGCGGTGTGGAGGGCGTCCGTGGTGAAGATGATCAGGGCGAGCCAGACCAGGGCGAAGCCGGCCAGCCGGGCCGGTGGCATCGGCTCGTGGTAGATCAGCACGCCGCAGCCGAGCTGGAGGATCGGGCCGACGTACTGGAGCATGCCGATGGTGGACAGCGGCAGCCGGTTCGCGGCGCCGGCGAAGAGCAGCAGCGGGATCGCGGTGGCCGCGCCGGCCAGCACGAGCAGCACGGTGTGCCCGGCGGAGACGTGCCCGAACGTCGCCGCGCCGTGGCGGGTCAGCCACGCCAGGTAGGCCAGCGCGGGCAGCGCCAGTACCGCCGACTCGACGAAGAGCCCCTCCGCGGCGGGTAGTCCGAGCCGCTTCTTGACCAGACCGTAGCCGGCGAAGCTGAAGGCCAGGACCAGCGCCAGGTAGGGCAGCCGGCCGTAGTCGACGGTCAGCACCGCCACGGCGAGCCCGCCGACGCCGAGCGCCGCCCACTGCGCCGGGCGCAGTCGCTCGCGCAGGAAGAAGACCCCGATCAGCACGATGACCAGTGGGTTGATGAAGTAGCCGAGGGCGGTCTCCACCACCCGGTCGGAGTTCACCCCGTAGATGTAGGTGCCCCAGTTGACGGCGATCAGCGCGGCGGCCACGGCGATGCCGGCCAGCGTCCGGGGCCGGCGGGCCAGCGCCCGCAGGAAGCCGATGTTGCGCATCGCGGCGAGCAGCAGAGCGACGAAGATGACCGACCAGACGATCCGGTGAGCGAGGATCTCCACCGGGCCGGCCGGGCGGAGCAGCTTCAGGTAGATCGGGAAGAAACCCCAGATGAGGTACGCGCCGAAGCCGTACAGGTAACCGAGGCGGGTCTGGTTCACGCCTCTACCGTAAGTGGTGAAGCGGCACTCTGGTCCTTTCCGGTGACCTGGCTCACCGGCGGTGCCCACTTCATCCACATGCCTGGTTCGACCGGGGTGAAGCCGACCTTCGCGTACACCCCGTGCGCGTCGGCGGTGGCCAGCACGATCCGGCGTACCCCCAGCTCGGCCAGGTGGTCGCGGACCGCGCCGGCCAGCCAGGTGCCCAGCCCCCGGCCCCGCTCGGCCCGGTCGACGTAGACGTCGCAGAGCCAGGCGAAGGTGGCCTGGTCGGTGACCACCCGGGCCACGGCCACCTGCTGCCCGTCGCCAGGTCGGTAGACGCCGAACCCGATCGAGCCGGCGAAGGCCCGCTCGACCACGTCCCGCTCCCGCCCGGCAGCCCAGTAGGCGTCGGTGGAGAGCCAACGGTGCACGCGGTCGAGGTCGAGCCGGGCCGGATCGGTGGTGAGCTGGTAACCGTCGGGGCGGGTCAAAACGAACACCCTTGGCACATTAGTGCCGGCCCACCCGCCCCTCACCAGCCAATTCCCGCCCACTGGCCTGGCCGGTGGGCGGGAATCGGCAGGGCGCTTCAGTCGCGGTCGAGGACGGTGCCGAGGAGCCAGGTCACGATGCCGACGAGGAGGGCACCCAGCACGGCGGCCGGCCAGAAGCCGTCGACGTGGAACGGCAGCCCGGCCTGACCGGCGATCCAGCTGGTCAGCAGGAAGAGCAGGCCGTTGACCACCAGGGCGATCAGGCCGAGGGTGAGCAGGTAGAAGGCGCAGCCGACGGTCTTGATGATCGGCTGGAGCACCGCGTTGACCACCCCGAAGATCGCCGCGACCAGCACCAGCGTGAGCACCTTCTCGGTGACCGTCGCGGCGTTCAGGGTGATGCCCGGGATGATCAGGGTGGCCAGCCAGAAGGCCACCGCCGTCGTGGCCACTCGGATCAGAAGGCCCTTCAGGAATTCCATGGCCGGGATCGTGCCACGCCCCGGCCAGCGGCGGAACCCATGAAGATCGACGAATCGCGGCCGCTCAGCGGCGGCTCGGCCGACCGACCAGTTGCGACTCGATCGGCGTCGGCGACAGCAGCGCCCAGCGCAGGGCCCGGCGGTTCACCACCGCGACCATGTCGTCCCGGATCCGGGTCAGCCACTCCGCCGAGCCGCCGAGGCCCAGCGCCGCACCGGCCAGCGCCGCCTCGCCCGCATCGAGCGGTTGCAGGATCGCCAGGTCGGCCCGGGCCAGCGCCGCCGTGTCCGCCGGGGTGAGTTCGTCCCGCACCACCAGTACGGACTGCCAGGCCGCCGCCGTCCCCACCTCCGGTGGCACCGGCCCGGCGTCGATCACGAGCAGCAACGGGTGCAGCGGTGAGCCCGGCGCACCGCCCACCGGCCGCCCGGGCGGGATCAGCGGCACCGGGCCGCCGGAAGTGCCCACCCCGCGTACGAAGGGCTCCCATGCCCGCGGCCGGGCGGTCTGCACCACCACCCGGGCGCCCAGCGCCAGCGCCCGCAGCGCCATGAGCTGCGCGGCGCGTACCCCGCCGACCAGCAGCAGCCGGGTCGCCCCGGGACGGAACAGACGCACGGTCACCGCGCCGCCGTGCCGGTTGGCACCCACCATCAGGCCGGACTCGCCGAGGGAGAGTTCCAGCGCGTCCGGTTCGGCCGTAGCCGGTGGGGTGTTGGCCCGGGCCAGCGCCAGCGGCAGGGTGGCGGCCAGGCCGGCCAGGTGCTCGCCGTCGAGCCGCCGGATCTCGGCACCGAGGTCATCGGCGAGCCGGCGCAGCGCCTGCTCGGCGGCGGACAGCTCCGCGTCGGTCCGGGCGGCCAGGCGTACGGTCAGCTCGGCGGGCACCGGGGCGGTGTCGACGCCGACGCGGGGACCGACGCAGAGCGAGACGGTGGTGGCGGCGGCCGGCAGGGCGAGCAGCCGGGGCACCAGCCGCCGGCCCGCGTCGGTACGCGGATCCGGCCAGCGCCGCAGCCGCCAGGTGGTCTGGGCCAGCCCGCCCACCGTCACCGCCGGCCAGTACTCGCGTACCGGTGCGCCGGCGTCGTGATGGGCCGACTCGGCGACCACCCGGAGCGCCGCGGCCCCGCCCAGCGGCTGGCCGGCCAGCGGGCCGAGCCGGCGGACGATCCGCCGGACGGTGCCGGCGAGCGCCCGGCGCAACTCGTCGTCCGACCAGCCGTCAGCCCGCAGCACGCGCACGGCGAGCACCGCCCGGGCCCGGCCCGCCAACCGCCCGTCGGTGAGTTGGCGGTACGACGTGCCGACCGGGCTCGGGGCGGCGGCCGGCGCCGGGGCGGGCGACGCCGAGAGCAGCAACTGGAGCCGGACCGGTGGCTGCTCCGGGCTCGGCGGCGGCAGCAGGGACCGGGGCGCGGGAAGGGCCCGGGGGCCGTCACCGAGCAGGTCGTCGGGGTCACCGATCTCCAACAGCGCGGCCATCCCGTCGGCGTCCTCGAGCAGGGCGGCCGGGCGGCCGGCCAGCTCGGCCGGGCGGACCGCCGCGCCGGGGACCACCAGGTCCAGCATCGCGTCCGCCCCGGCGGCCGCCGGCAGGGATCGCCGGCGGGTCAGGTGCGCCAGCCCCACCAGCAGCCACTCGTAGAGCCACCGGCCGCGGAGCCGCACCCAGGCAACGGGCAGCAGCACCGCCGCCGCGAGCAGGGCGACGACGGTCACCGCGACTCCCCGGCCGACGGCCGCGGCCAGCACCGCCACCGCGACCTGTGCCGCCACCACCTGCCCGGCCCGCAGGCCGGGTGCCGTCCACTGTGCTGGGCGCCCGGCCGCGGGCACCGGGCGGCGTCCGGCACTGGTCGCCGTCACCGGCCCTTCCCCGTTCGCGACTGCGGGGCTCGCAGGCCCGGCTCGCTCCTCGCGCTCACGGTGCCTTCCTGGTTCGCGACTGCGGGGCTCGCAGGCCCGGCTCGCTCCTCGCGCTCACGGTGCCTCCCCGTCCTGTGCGTCGCGTGACGTCGGTGTGGCTCATGGTAGGGCTTCGTTGTCCACAGGGGAGCCGAGGGGGTAGCACAACGGGAATCGGGCGACTACCGTCAGCGACGAGTTTCGCCGGAGTGCGCGCCGTCCCCATCCCCGAATCCGGTTCTGCGCCCGGCGAGTCCACGGTGGTCGTTCCGACGGCCAGCCACGACCGAGGAGACGAGGTGACGTCCGGGGTGTCCCAGACCCAGGCAGAAGCCGCGGTGATGCAGCAGACCGCCGCGAAGTTCGAGCAGGTGGACCAGTCGTTGCAGAGCATGCTCAGCGGCCTGATGGCCGAGCTGGAGGTGCTGCAGCAGGCCTGGCGGGGTGCCGGCGGGCGCTCGTTCGAGCAGGTCAAGCAGCAGTGGGCGCAGGACCAGGCGGCACTCCAGCGGGCCCTGCGGGAGACCGCCACCGCGATCCGCACCGCCGGCGCGCAGTACGACGTCTCGGACACCGAGGCCGCCAGCCGGGTCGCCGGCACGCACCGCGGCATCCAGCTGCCGCTCTGACGCACGGAAGGAACAGAATCCGATGGACCACGGTGTGCTGGTCGTCAACTTCGCCGCGCTGCAGCAGGCCGGCGCGGACATCCAGAAGGCGCTGAACACCCTCGACAGTCAGCTCGGCCAGCTCGAACGGGACGCCGCGCCGCTGGTCGCGAGCTGGACGGGCGAGGCCCGCGAGGCGTACGAGCAGCGGCAGGCGCGGTGGCGGGCCGCATCGCAGGACCTGCAGGCCATGTTGCGCGACATCAAGCTCGCGGTGGAGGACTCCGCCGCCGACTACCTCGACACCGAGAAGCGCAACGTCAACCTCTTCCAGTAGTCGCCGCCGCTGCGGGTCGAGATCCGCACAGCGTCCCGGGAAAGGCAGCCACCCGGCTCGATCGAGGCCGCCGCTAACCCACCGCTGTGCGGATCTTGGCGTGTCCCGGCGCCGGCCGGGCAACTGCGCTACTCGGATCGGGGCACGTCGGTGATCAGGCCGGGCCGGCGGGCCGCCAGCGGCGCCGGGCACCACAGGGCAGCACCACGGCGAGCAACACCACGACGACGGTCGCCGCCCCGGTCGCACCGGCCACCAGCAGCGCCCGGTCCCGGGCCGCTGCCCGTCGCGTCCGCTGTGCCACCTCGGCCGGGTCCGGCCGGTCCTCCGGCAGGGCCGCGCTCCGGTGCGAGCGCGCCACCGCCGGCCCGGCCGACTCGGTCACCGCCCGGTACGGGTTCAACACCCCGGCACCGGCACCGCTCCCCGCGGCCGGGTCGGTGCTGGCCACGATCCGCCGGGCCACCTCGGCCGCGCTCAGCTCGGGGTGGTACTGCCGCAGCAGCGCCGCGGTGGCGGCCACGAAGGGCGTCGCGTAGCTCGTCCCTTCCGCCCGGCGGTGCCCCTGGCCGGGGGCCGCCATCAGCACGTCGCTGCCGGGAGCGACCAGATCGACGTACGGGCCGGTCTGGGAGAAGGCGGAGCGGGTGCCGTCCGCCCCGATCGCGCCCACCCCGAGCACCCCGTCGTACGACGCCGGGTACGGCCGGGGATTGCCGCTCTCGTGCAGGTTGCCGGCGGCGGCCACCACGACGACGTCGCGGCGTACGGCGTACGCGATCGCGAGGCGGACCGCGGGGCTGTCCGCGTACAGCACGACGGAGAGGTTGAGCACGTCGGCGTCGTGGTCGACCGCCCACCGGATGGCCCGGGCGAAGTCAGCCGCGCCAACCGTACGCCCCGACTCCCGCCCCTCGACCACCTGCTGTTCGCTGACCCGTACGGGCAGGATGCGGGTGCCCGGGGCGAGCCCGTGGAAGGCCACCCCCGGCCGGGGTGTCGCCGCGATGAGGCTGGCCACTCCGGTGCCGTGCCCGGCGCAGTCCCGGGTGCCGTCGCCGCCCGGATCCAGGAAGTCGGCGCCGGCGAGCACCCGCCCGGCCAGTTGCGGATGGGTGCGGTCCACCCCGGAGTCGATCACCGCGACGGTCACCCCGGCACCGGTCGCGAGCGGGGCGAGCCGGTCCGGCGCGTACCGTTGCTGCGGCCACGGCTGATCCGCGACCGGGCGGGCGGGGGTGGGCGGCGGGGTGCAGACCGACGGCGCGCGAGCCGCGGCCGGTGCGGCCGGCGACCCGACGGCGAGGGCGGCCGCAAGGACGGCCAGGGCCGGGCGCGCGATGGGCCGGGACATCGATCGCCTCCGTATCGTGTCGGCTCCGGAACGGGATGTTAGCGGCTCGTCGGCACCCCGGCGCACCGCCGCCGGCCAGCCATTGTGATCTTGTTACCACCTTGTAGGTTGTTAGGCGATGCCTATGGCCTGTTCGCCGAAGGAGAGGTGGCCGTGACCGCATGGGAGCCGGCCACCGAGGCCGAGGTGGCGATGCGGGACGCGCTGAGCGCGCAGGATCAGCAGCTCTACTTCCGCATCCTGGCCCGCGTCGACCTGCTGCTACCGGTCGTCACGGAGTCGCCGGCCGGGCGGGGCCCGGTGGGTTGGGGCACCTGGACCACCGGTGGCCGGACGCACGTTCTCGCCTTCACCTCTGCCACCGCCCTGCGGGCCTGCCTGGGCGGGAACGCCGGCGCCACGCGCCGCGTCCCGTACGCCGATCTGGCCGCCGGGTGGCCCAACCACGAGTGGTGGCTGGCGGTCAATCCCGGCCTGCCGATCGAGGGCTATCTGCCCGCCTGGTTCGTGGCGCAGCTCGCCCGGGGCGACGTCCGGCTGCCGGGCCGCACCATGGGTGCCCGGGCCCGACTGGAACGGGTGGAGACGGCGGCCCGGGTCCGTGCCAGCGCACCTGGCCGGGACGCCACGACCCCACCGCTGCCCGACGCGGTCGCCGGCCGCTCGCCGGTCGCGCCGGTCCCGCCCGCGTCTTTTCCACCTGCACCGGTCCCGCCCGCGTCGGTTCCGTCCGCATCGGTCCCGCCCGCGTCGGCCTCGCCCGTCGGAGGCGGTCGTAATCCGGTCGGCGGAGACGAGCCGTCGACCCTGCCGATCGCCGTGCCGGCGGCCCGGCCCACCGTTTCCGGCGCGACCGGACCGGCCGGCCCGCCGATCGCCGGCCGGTCGGAGCCGGCGTCCCACCATTCCGCGCCCCAGCGGCCCGGTGACGAGGGATCCGCGCGGCCGGGGTGGCCCGCCCGGACGGGCCGCATCGCTCCCGTCGGCGGCACCGCCGACTCACCCGGTGACCGTCCCGACCCCGGCTCCGAGAGCCTCTCCGGCCGGCTCGACGACCTGCGGCGGCGCCCGGGCGGGCCGGAACCGATCGGCGGTGCCGGGCGTAGCGGTCCGGCGAACGGCCGGCCCGGCGAGGCCTCGCCGCCTCCCGCCCGGTCCTTCTTCGAGCCCGCCTCAGGGCGCTCGGCCCGCCGACTGTCGCCCTTGGACCCGGCGCACCGGGCCGGTGAGCGTGCGGTTCCGCCGTCCCGGTTCGGCCCCGGTGGCCAGCCCTTCCCACGTCGTCGCCCGCTGAACGAGCCGGTGCCGGAGCAGCCCACCCGGTCGTTGGCGGTGGATGCCGGGGAGACCACGCAGGCGCTCCGCCCGGAGGAACCGGCCCGGGCGTTCCGGCCCGCGCCAACCCCCGACGAGGAGGCGACCCAGGCGCTGCCGCGTCGCCGCCCGGATGCCGGCGACGGGACGGGTACGGACGAGTCGGCCCGCCCGGCACCGAGAGATCAGGGGGGCGGGGCCTTCACGTCGGCGGCGGCGGAGGAACTGCCCCCGTCGATCGCCGAGCCGGTGTCCGGCCCACCCGCGCCGCAGCGGGGCTTCAAGCCGATCGTCATCGAGGGCACCGTGATCGAGTCCCGGGATCTCACCGGGCCCGAGGAGCTCCCGACCCGGCCGATCCCCAGCCCCGCGCCCGCGGCGTCCGAGCCGTACGCGGTGCCCACCGTGCCCGCCGCCACCTCGGCACCGCCGGCCGAGACGGGTTCGCCGCACCGGGCCGACGGCGACGGACCGGGTACGCCCTGGGCCGGCCCCGCCGACCCCACCGTGCCGCTCACGATCGACCCGCCCGCCGCACGGGCAGCCGGCATCCCGTCCGGTTCGCTGCTCGAGCCGCCGGCCCCGCCGGCCGAGCCCACGGTGCGACTGTTCGAGCCGGCCGAGCCCACGGTGCGACTGTTCGAGCCGCCCGAGCCACCGCCCCAGCCCACGGTGGGGCTGTTCGAGCAGATCATCCCGCCCGACGGGCCGGCCGCCGCGCCGGAATTGGCGGTGCCGGTCGCGCCGGGATTGGCGGTGCCCGTCGCGCCGGAGTCGGCGGTGCCCGTCGCGCCGAAGTCGGTCGAGCCGGTGCCGCCCGACTTCGTGCCGGCGAACGACGTGGAGGAGGACCTGCTCGGGGCGGCGGGTAGCGGCAGCACCGACGGTTTCCTCTCCACCCTGCTGCTGGCCCGGGTACTGCTGCCCGTCGCGCCCGGCTCCGCGCCTGGCAGCCGGCCGGGCGATCCGGGTTTCGTCTGGCGGACGGAGCAGCTCGACGGCGAGACGTACGTGGTGGTCTACACCTCGCCCGAGCGGCTGGCCGACGGCGCCGACGGGGCGGTCGAGACGGTGCTCGTGAAGTTCGTCCAGCTCATCCGGCGCTGGCCGGACGAGAGCTGGTCGTTCGCGGTGAACCCCGGCACCCCGGTCGGGGCGAAGTACCCCGGCGAGCAGGTCCTCGCGCTGGCCAACTGGGCCGCCGAGGTGGGGCTCGGGGACGACCCGGAGAGCGAGCCGGAACCGCCCGCGGCCGAGGCCGAGCGGGTGGCCGTCGCCCGGCCCGCCGCGCCGCCGGTCGACGCGAGCCGGCCGGTGACCATGCAGAAGGCGGTCGCCCCGAGCCAGCTCGCCTACTACCTGGAGCGCGGTTACGACCGGGTGTCCGGCTTCGTGCACCGGGCCAGCGAACTGGCCCACCTGAGCACGCCGGGGCAGCTGTACGACGCGCTCGGCCTGGGCTACCCCGACTCGCCGTTCGCCCGGAACGCCGAGGAGATCTACGTGCTGCGCTGGCCGGCGTACCGGCCGAGCCTCTACCGCATCCCGTACGGGGGGCAGAACGACGCCGCGATGCGGGCGATGGAGGGCTGGGTGATCGAGCGTCCCCCGTTCCGCGGCAACGGTTTCGCGCCGGGGGAGAGCAGCGACGTGATCGCCGAGTTCAAGGTGGACAGCGCGCGGCTGCCGCACGGCGCGCAGCTGTGCCGGATCGGCGCGGACGGCAGCGACCGCGTGGTGGCGGTCCTGGACACCGATGCGCTGCTCTGGCGACGGGTCGGTGAGCCGTGATCCGCGACGGCTACGTGGCCCGCTGGCGGGGCCAGGAGTACCAGGCCAGCCCGGACGGCGACGACGTCCGCCTCTATCAGCCCGAACCGGGCGAGGGCTTCGAGGAGGTACGCACCGGCCGCCACGTCCGGGTGGTGCCGGCCGCCGAGGTCGAGGAGTTGGCGTACGTGCGGACCACCTGCACGTGGCAGGGGCAGCCGTTCATCGTGCTGGCCGAGCACGACGGCTGGCTGCGGGTGGAGTACACCGGCGGCCGTTGGCCGGTGGCCCGCGCGCTGGGCCTCGAAGCCTTCGACTTCGGGGTCTACCAGGGCTGGGCGCCGGCGAACGAGGTCACCGACCTGCGGGAACAGCGGCTCTGAGTCAGGACTTCGTCCAGCGCAGAATCTCCCCGAGCACCACGTCGGGGGCCTCCACGTGCGGGAAGTGCCCGACCTCGTCGAGCAGCCGCCACTCGTACGGGGCGGTCACGTAGCGGCCCGAGCCCTGGGCGGTACGCGGTAGCGACGCCCGGTCCAGCGCGCCGTGCAGCTGGAGGGTCGGCGTGGCCAGCGGTCGCTGCATCAGTTTGACGAACCGGTAGCCGTGCAGGCGCAGCACCGACCGGAATGCCCAGCGGTACCCCTCCATGGCGCAGAAGGCCGCTTGCGGGATCTGCATCGCCTCCCGGCAGCACCGGGCGTACGCCGCGAAGGTGGGGCCGTCGACCCAGCGGGGCCCGCCCCAGCGTCGCAGGATCGCCTCCACCTCGGCGGCGTCGTCGCGGGTCAGCACGTGCTCGTACCGGGGAAGCTGGAACTTCAGGGCCGGGGTGGCGGCGGCGAACTGGCCGCGCGGGTCGGCGAAGATGGCGGCCCGCAGCCGGAGCGGGTGCGGCGCCCCGAGCACGACCAGGCGCCGGACCAGGCTGGGGTGGAACGAGGCGGCGGTCCACGCGATCAGGCCGCCGGCCCCGGCGCCGACCAGGGTTGCCGACCGCTCGCCGAGCGCCCGGATCAGCCCGGCCACGTCGGCGGCGAGGGTGTAGCCGTCGTACCCCCGGGGTGGCTTGTCGCTCGCGCCGTACCCGCGCAGGTCCATCGCCACCGCGCGGAATCCCGCGTCGGCGACCGCCGGCAGGATCTCCTGCCAGGCCAACCAGTATTCGGGAAAGCCGTGCAGGAAGAGCACCAGCGGGCCGGTGCCGGCCTCGACGACGTGGAAGCGGCTCCCGTTGGCACCGACGAACCGGTGCGTCCACGGCCCGTCGGAGAGGACGCAGGACTCGTCGACGGGTCCGCCTCGCTGGTCGGTCATGTGGCACAGCCTAGGGGCGGTAGCGGGACAACGGCTGCGCAGGTGGCGGGGATCAGGGGTTTCTCCGGGACAGCACGGAGGAAGCGGGGTGGCGGCGCGTGCGTCAGCACCGGCGGAAGCGGCGCGGCGGCGCGCCGCCGGACCGGCCCCGAGACGGGCGATGCCCGGGCAGTGACCTGCCCGGGCATCGCGTGGTGCGCTGTCGCGTCGATCAGCGGCTCAGGAGAACTTCACCTTCATCGAGGTGCCGTTCTGCTCCATGACCTTGATCTTGACGCCGGCCGCCGGGAGCTTGACGCCGTGGTTCGGCAGCTCCGGGTACCAGTACTGCTTGGTGTCGTCGAACAGCGGCTGCGCGTCCTGGCCACGGATGTACTGCGGCTGGCTGTTGATGTGCAGCGTGAACGAGTCCGCCTTCTTCAGGCTGAACGGCGCGTCGTAGACCTGGACCCGGGCCCGCCAGGGGTTGCCGGTCAGGTTGTAGATCGGCCGCGGGTGCGCGTCGATGATCATGTTCCGACCCTCACCCGGGTGGGCGAAGGTGTCGTTGTCGGCCCACCGGAGGTTCCAGTAGGAGATCAGCAGACCCTGCTGGTACGCGTAGTGGTCCACCCAGTCGGGCCGGCTGTTCAGGTAGCCGAAGTAGTACGGGCCGGTCTTCAGGTACTGGTCGTACGAGACGTACGAGCGGTTGCCGGCGATGTAGAAGTTGTCGAACTTCCGCTTGTAGGTCTCCTCGACCACGCTGAACCCGTTCATGGCCCAGCCGGCGGCACCGGCCTCGGCACCGTCGCTGACCAGCGTCTGCCCGTCGGCGGTGACGGTGATCGCGTCACCGTAGAAGCCGCCGGCGGAGAGGCCGCCGTCGGTCTGGTAGCGCAGCCGGAACTGCACCGACTTGCCGGCGTAGGCGTTCAGCGGGAGGTTGATGTCGACCCACTGCCCGTTGCTGGAGCCGTCCAGCGCGTAGCGGCCGGGCGAGATCTCCTTGAGCGCCTTGCCGTTGGCCGTGCCCGGCAGGGTCGCCCAGCTCTGGCCACCGTCCGTGGAGACCTCGAAGAAGAGGTAGTCGTAGTCCTCTTCGATGGTGTAGCGACCCTTCATCGACAGCGCGGCGGTGGTCTTCCCGGTGAGGTCGATCGTCCGCGTCATCGTGTTGTTCAGGTCGTCGTCGTTGCCAGAGAAGAACTGCTTGGTGCCCTCGAACGGCTTGCCGTTCTCGAACGTGTACTCCCGCTGCGGCAGCACGACCACGGCGGCCTGCGCCTTCTTGGAGTTGTACTCCTGCGGGCCCAGCTCCAGGGTGCGCTTCTGCCCGGCGACGACGACCTCGTAGTCGAGCCAGCCGAGCTGGAGCTTGTTCCAGGCGCCGAGGTCGCCACCCCGCTCGCCGATGCCACCGTCGTTCTTGGCGTTGAGCCGGCTCTGGGCCATCAGGGTCCAGTGCTCGTTGTTGTTGTCCCCACCACTGGTCACGTTGTAGTCGTCCGGCAGACCGAGGTCGTGGCCGTACTCGTGGTAGAAGACGCTCCGGCCGCCGTTCTCCGGCTGGATGGTGTAGTCGCCGATCCAGACGCCGGTGTTGCCGATCTGGGTGCCGCCCAGCGGGTTCTCGGCCGGGCCGGTGTTGCCGATGTCGGACGCGTAGGCGTACCAGCGGTGGCTCCAGATGGCGTCCTCACCCTGGTGCGGGTCACCGTCGGCCTCGTCACCGCCGGCGTGGACGATCTGGAAGTGGTCGATGTAGCCGTCCGGCTCGTTGAAGTCGCCGTCACCGTCGTGGTCGTACCGGTCCCACTGGTCCATGGCCCGGAGGTCGGCGGCGATCTGCGCGCCGGTCCGGCCGGCGGCCTTCTGGTCGGCGACCCACTGGTTGGCGGCGTCCCGGACCAGCGCCCAGGTGTTGGTGCAGACGTTCGAGCCGCACGGGTAGCCGCCGGAGCGGCCGTAGCGGGCCTCGTTGTACCGCACCTTCACCCAGTCGGTGACCACGCCGTCGACGCTGTACCGGCCCGAGGACTGCGCCTCGTAGTACTGCTTCAGCGACTCGTCGCCGGGGGTGGTGCCGAAGTAGAGCTTGCGGTAGTGGTCGGCGCTGTAGTCCGACTGCCAGACGGTGGAGTTGTCCAGCGCCCGGTTGGGCTTCGGGATCTCGTTACGCAGCGGCCCGTCGAACCGGGTCGGGCCCGGGGTGTCCGGGTCGGTGTCCTGGTCCGGGTAGCTCGGGTGCCGCTCGTTGCCGAACTCGGCGAGGATCACGAAGATGCGGTCGGTCGTCTCGCGGGAGAGCTCGACGTACTGGTCCTGGGTCGGGCCCTTGCCTGCCTTGGTGCTCTTGGCGGCCTTGCCCGCCTTGGGCCCCTTGGCCGCCTTCTCGCCGACCTTGACGACCGTGCTGCCGTTGATCTTCTCGGCCTTGGTCCGGCCGGACAGGACCTCGCTCAGGCCCTCCTGGCGCAGCGCCCGCCGCTTCTCCTCGAGCGGGTTGGGCAGATCGTGATCAGTCTGCGCGGGCTCGGCAACCGACGGAGCGGCAGCCGGCAGCTTCGGCGCCGGCGCGGCGCTGGCGGCCGTGCCTGCCACCAGTGACGTCGCCGTCAGCGAAAGCCCGAGCAGACCCACTGCGACTTTGCGCACGTGGTACCTCCGGTGTGAGGGAACCGGCCCGACGGGGTACGGGCCGGTGAGAGCGTCCCACTAGTGGGACCACTGGTGAAGATAGACATTCCGGTGATCCCTGGAAAGACATCCGCGTCGATTTGTAGCAACTTCTTGTCGGGAATGGCTCACCCCGTCACATCTGCATCGGTCGATCGGGCGGGCAGGATTGGGCGAACGTCCCGGGGTACGCGAATGGGGCCGGTGGCGTCGCCGCCACCGGCCCCATTCGGTTCGGTGCTACCCGATCAGTTGGTGACCTTGACGACCATGCCGCTGGTCGGGGTGGTGCCCTGCTGCAGGATCTGGATCCGGGTGCCGGTGCCGGCCACCTTCACCGAGTTCTGCGCGTTGCCGGAGTTCCAGTACGTCCCGATGCCGCTGTCGTCGAAGACCGGCTGCGGGTCGAGCGCCGGGACCGTGACCGCCACACCGTTCTTGTGGAAGGTCTGGGCCGGCTTGGCGTACAGGCTGAACGTCGCGTCGTAGCCGCCGCGGCGGTTGGTGATCACGCCCTGACCCGGAACGTTGATCTTCTGGGACCGGACGTCGACCGGCAGGTTGAGGCCGTAGCCCGGGTGCTGCGACGTGTTGTTGTCGCCGTACGCGTAGTTCACGTACCAGATCAGCAGGCCGGGGTGGTTCGAGAACCGCTCGACGAAGTCCGGCCGGGTGTTGGCCCAACCGAAGTTGTACCCACCGGTCCGCAGCGTGTCGTCGTAACCGAAGTAGGTCCGGTTCTCGGCGAGGTAGAAGCGGGGGTAGGTGTCGGTGACCGAGCCGGTGATCCGGGTCCAGCCCTTGACGGTCCACTCCGTCGCCAGGGTCTCCGCGTCGTCGGTCCATGCGACCGTGCCGTTCTTGGTCAGCGCGATGTTGTCCAGGAACGGGCCGGCGAAGTGCAGGCCGCCGTCGGTGGCGTAGCGGTAGCGGAAGGCCACGGTCTGTCCGGCGTACGCCGACAGGTCGTAGGTCAGGTCGACCCACGCGCCGCTGGTCGAGCCGTCGACCCCGGTCTCGCCCTGATCGATCAGCGAGTTGCTCAGCGCGTGCCAGGTGGCGCCACCGTCGGTGGACACCTCGGCGTAGAGGAAGTCGTAGTCCTCCTCGATGTCCCACTGGGCCTTCGCGGTGATCGACGCGGCGGTCGCGCCGGTCAGGTCCAGGGTGCGGGTCAGCGTGCTGTTCAGGTCGTCGGCGCTGCCGCCCCACCACTCGTACGACCCGCCGAACGGCGTGTTGTAGTTCGTGGTCTGGGTCTGCGCGGGCAGGTTCACCACGACCGCCTGGGCCTTCGGCCCGTCGCTGTCGCCCGCCGGCCCGAGGGTCACCTTGGTGGTGCCGCTCTTCTCGTCGACCACCGAGTAGTTCAGCCAGCCGAGGAAGAGCTTCGACCACGGGTCCATGTAGCCCGGGGTCGAGCCGATGTCGTCGGTGCCGTGGCCGAGCCACGAACCCGAGGCCATCAGGCTCCAGAAGCCGACGCCGTTGTCGCCGCCCTGGGTGTCGTACAGGTCCGGCAGGCCGAGGTCGTGGCCGTACTCGTGGGCGAAGACGCCCAGACCACCGTTCTCCGGCTCGGTGGTGTAGTCACGGATCCAGAACCCGGAGTCACCGATCTGGACACCACCGGCGAGGTTGCCGGCCGGGCCGGCCTTGCCCTCGAGGTTGGGGAACGCGGCCCAGCGGTGCGACCAGATGGCGTCCTCGCCCTGGGCGCCGCCGCCGGCCTCCTCGCCCTCGCCGGCGTGCACCGCCTGGAAGTGGTCGATGTAGCCGTCGGGCTCGTTGAAGTCGCCGTCGCCGTCGTAGTCGTACCGGTCCCAGACGTCGAACTGGGCCAGGTAGTCCTTGATCTGCTGCGGCGTCTTGCCGGCCTTGATCTGGGTCTCGTACCAGGACGTGGCGCTGTCCCTGACGAAGTTCCAGGAGCCGTCGGCGTCGGAGATGTTGTTGCTGCCGTACCGGGCCTCGTTGTACGGCACGGTGATCCAGTCGCTGACGTCGCCGCCGACCGTGTACCGCCCGCCGGACTGCTTCAGGTAGAAGTCCCGCATCGACTCGCCCGGACCGTAGAACATGTCCGTGTAGTGCTCCCGGTGGAAGTCGGGGCGCCACAGGGTGCTGTTGTCGTCGGTCGAGCTGCCGTCCCAGTTGCGGTCCGGCTCGGGGATCTGGTTGACCACCGGGCCGGGCGTGCCGCCGGTCCGCGGGTCGGTCTTGTCGCCGAAGTTGACCAGCATCGTGAAGATGGGGTCGGTCTTCGCGGGCTTCTGGTACTCGACGAACAGGTCGTCCTTGACCTGGATGACCTTCGAGCCGTTGCGCGTCTGAAGCTTGGCCTTGCCCGTCAGCAGGTCGGAGATGGCCTGCTTACGGATCTCCCGGTGCTGATCCGCCTTCGGATCCGGGAGGTTGTCCTTGCCGTGCTTCACCTTGTCGGCGCCGGGGGTGGGCTCCGCCGCCGGGGCGGCGGCCGCCGGCGCCGTGACGACACCGGCTGCCAGCAGCGCGGCCGCGGCCGAGGCCAGGCCCGCTGTGACTCGTCTCCTCAAAGGTCCTCCTCCTTTGTGGATCTGTTACATGACAGAGACAGCAGTAGCCATCGCTGTCATGTCATGCGTCACTCACAATGGCAGAGGGTGGGGACCCTTGTCACCGGTCAATTACCGGTGCGGGTGGCCTTCTTTCCGGGGTGAATCGGGACCAACCAGCGCAGGATTCCGACCGCGATTTACATTACGGTTTGATCACGATCACTTAGCGTAACGGTGATTATGGGATCCCCAAGGGAAGCGCCGTCGCCCCCGAAAATGTCACTCTCGATCTCTGCGGCAATTCCGGCGTCGAAAAGGCGACGGGGCCCGCCCGGAGCGGCTTGCTCCGGACGGGCCCCGCGGACGGGCCTGATCCGCGACGGCGGGTCAGGTCACGGCCGCGCCGAGGTCACATACACCGTGGCGAACGAGTTGTCCTTCGCGGCCCGCTTGATGGTGATCGAGACGCCGTAGGCGACGCCCGCGTCACCCGGGTTGCCCGAGCCCAGCACGGTGAACCCGAGGTCCGTGCCGTACAGGCCGGTGGCCGGGCTGCCGTCCGGGTTGGTGATCCGGGTGGTGTACGGCGCGTGGCCGCGCGACGGGATGACCACCGAGGCGTCGCTGTCCCGCGCGAAGAGCCGCCCGTCGCGGACCTCGATGCCCGGGTACCAGCCCTTGGCGTCGGTGAAGGCGGTCACCGGCGCCTGCGCGGCGAACTGACTGCAGTACTCGCTGTACGGCTCGCCCACCGCCTCGAGACACTCCGTGAAGGGGTACGTGGGGTTCAGCGAGAAGGCCGCGTTCGAGGACTGCGGGCGGCTCGGCAGGTTGTCGAGCACGGACTCGTCCTTGACCGCCGCCTCGCCCTGCCGGCGCAGCGGCTCGTTGTGCGAGTCGACGATCAGCAGCCCGCCCTTGGCGCCGTAGCTGGGCAGGGTGGTCAACTGCCCGGTGACGTGGTTGACGTTGCCCAGCGTGGTGTCCCGGTACCAGACCAGCATGCCCGGCGCGTTGTAGGCGACCTTCTCCACCTTCCAGGCGTCGCGGGAGTAGGTGGTGTCGTAGGTGTACTTCAGGCCCTGGTCGAAGCCGTCGAAGTTGCGCCACTCGGCCAGGTAGTAATGCGCCTTGACCTGGGTGCCGGTGTCGGTGTGCCACCCCGCGCCGGTGGTGTCGGTGAAGGTGCCACCGGTCAGGGTCCAGCCGTTGGTGCCGTTCTCGACGTCGTCGCTCCAGGTGGTGGTCCCGCCGCCGGTGACCGAGAAGTCGTCGGCGAACCAGCCGCGCTCCACGAACGCCGCGTCCGTGGCGTAGCGCAGGCGCAGCTGCACCGTCTTCCCGGCGTACGCCGACAGGTCGACGTAGTCGTGCCGCCACCCGTTCGTCGTGCCGCCGAGGCCGTACTTCTTGCCGCCGTAGTCGGCCATCCGCCCGTTCGGGTCGGCGTAGCCGTCGTTGGTCGAGACGAGCTTGCCGGTGGCGTCGTAGACCTTCTGCTCGGTCCAGGTGGCGCCGCCGTCGGTGGAGACCTCGACGAAGCCGAAGTCCCAGTCCGCCTCGATGATGTAGTTGTTCCACATCCAGAACTTCGCGTCGGC
Source organism: Micromonospora sp. NPDC007271 (assembly GCF_040634005.1). Taxonomy (NCBI): domain Bacteria; kingdom Bacillati; phylum Actinomycetota; class Actinomycetes; order Micromonosporales; family Micromonosporaceae; genus Micromonospora; species Micromonospora sp. NPDC007271. The sequence continues at coordinate 40,840 of NZ_JBEYER010000036.1, read as the reverse complement.
GGCGTTCGGGACGGTCACCGTACGGCTCAGCTTGACGTCGGCCCAGTCCTGGTCGGCGCCGCTGTACCACATGTTGGCCCCGCTGTGCGGCTCGGCCAGCGTGATCACCTTGTCCGGCAGGTTGATCTTGATGCCGTCCTTGGTGCCGACCGGCGTGCGCGAGGTCTGCCCGAGCTGCACCGCGCGCGGGTCGTCACCCGGGTTGATGTTCAGCGGGTCGGCCCAACCGAGCACCCACTTGTCCCACAGCCCCATGTGGGTGGGCAGGGCCTGGAAGATCTCACCGGAGTGCGAGCCCGAGGCCATCAGGTCCCAGAAGTCGACGTCCGAGTCGGCGTTGCCCGAGGTGTCGTAGAGGTCCGGCAGGCCGAGGTCGTGCCCGAACTCGTGGGCGAACACACCGACGCCGGCGTCCTCCGGCTGCACGATGTAGTTCGACACCTTCAGGTTGGTGCCGGGGATGGTGTAGCCACCGGCCACCGAGGAGGAGTGCGCCCAGACGGCGTAGATGCCCTGGTCGCCGCCGCCGCTGGACTTGCCCTTGCCGGCGTGCACCAGCACCAGGTGGTCGATGACGCCGTCCGGCTCGTGGTAGTTGCCGTCCCCGTCCCGGTCGCTCTGGTCCTCGATGTCGTAGTCGGCCCAGGGGAAGTTCGGGTCCATCTTGGCCAGCGTGTCGATCGCGTCCGTGGCGAGTCGCGCGGCACCCAGCGGGTTGTCCGGGTGGCCGTTCATCGACTGCTGCCGTCCGGCGACCCAGTTGCCGTTGTCGTCCTGGAAGCAGCGGGACGCGGCGTACCAGGCCTCCGAGTGCGGCACGGTGATCCACGGGCTGGCCTGCCCGTCCACCGTGTACGCGCCCTTGGACATCTCCAGGTACATGTTGTGCATGGTCCGGCCGGCCAGGCTGATGCCCGGCTTGCCGTCCGGCCCGGTCAGGTCCGTGCGGACCCGCTCGGTGATGCCCTCCTTGGTGTAGAGCATCTTGTCGTAGTGCGCGGGTGAGAAGTCCGGCACCCACATCGAGTTGTTGTCCTCGTGGGGCAGGGTGGCCGGGCTGGCGATGTTGTTGTGCTTCGGGCCGTTCTGGACGGTGCCGGGGACACAGGTCCGGTCCTCGAAGACCGTCCTGGGGACCAGGACGTTGGTGAAGTCGTCGTTCGCCCGGTCGTTGAACTCCACGAGCAGGGTGAGCAGCTTGGCGGTCTGGGTGCCCTTGGCCTGCTTGATCTTGCGCGGGCTCTGGCCCGTCTTGATCGCCTTGGCCTCCAGCTTGGCCAGCTCGCGCGCCGTCACCGGGTTGCCGCCGGCGTACTTCCGGTCGTACGCCCGGGCCTCGTCCGCGGGCGAGGTGAAGATCCCGTCCTTGCCCTTGACCTCCTTACCAGCGGTGTCCGGTTGCACCTCGGGCTCGGCGTAGTTGATGTAGTACTCGTCCGCCCCGATGGTGGCCGGCGCCGGACCGGACGTCTGCGCGGCCGCGCTGCCCGTCACGGTCAGTGACGTGGCGGCGAGGGCGATGGCGGGCAGCGCGACGAGTAGGCGCCGCCGCCGATGGGGTTTCGTGTTCATGCCACTCCGTTCGTCGGGCATGGGAGGAGGAAACTGGACGGGCAGACATCGCAATGATGGTCGTCTAACCGTCCGATTGGCTGAACCTAGAGGAGAAGGAACCTCTGCCAACAGGGGGCGAGGTGTCCCTCTGCCCGTTCAGCCCGTCGTGCCTCCACCGAACCTCCGGTCGGGTAGCCGGAAAACGACGGTGGGTGACGGCCCGTCCGGACCGTCACCCACCACCGGGTACGCCGAAATCAGTCCTCGTCGGACTTGCCGCCGCCGATGCCGGCCGAGATCAGCTCCATCACCGAGGAGTCCTGCAGGGTGGTGACGTCGCCGAGCGAGCGGTGCTCCGCGACGTCCCGCAGCAGCCGGCGCATGATCTTGCCGGAGCGGGTCTTCGGCAGTTCGGGGACCAGCATGATCTGCCGTGGCTTGGCGATCGGGCCGAGCGTCTTCGCGACGTGGTTGCGCAGGTCGGCGATGAGCTGCTCGCCGGCCTCGCCGGAGGTCTCCGCGTTGCCGCGCGGGATGGCGAACGCGACGATCGCCTGGCCGGTGGTCGGGTCGGTCGCGCCGACCACCGCCGCCTCGGCCACCGACGGGTGGCTGACCAGCGCCGACTCCACCTCGGTGGTGGAGATGTTGTGCCCCGACACCAGCATCACGTCGTCGACCCGGCCGAGCAGCCAGATGTGGCCGTCGTCGTCCTTCTTCGCCCCGTCGCCGGCGAAGTAGACCCACTCGCCGCCGGCGTTGGCGCCGGCCCCGAACCGTGACCAGTACGTCTCGATGAACCGGTTGTCGTCGCCCCAGATGGTGCGCAGCATCGACGGCCACGGCTCCCTGAGCACCAGGTAGCCACCGCCACCGTTCGGTACGGACTGGCCCTGGTCGTCCACCACGTCGGCCACGATGCCGGGCAGCGGGGCCATCGCCGAGCCCGGCTTGGCCTCGGTGACGCCCGGTAGCGGCGAGATCATGATCGCGCCGGTCTCGGTCTGCCACCAGGTGTCGACGACCGGCAGCTCACCCCGGCCGATGTGCTGGCGGTACCAGATCCACGCCTCCGGGTTGATCGGCTCGCCGACGCTGCCGAGCAGCCGCAGCGAGGACAGGTCGTACCCGGCGGGGATGTCCTCGCCCCACTTCATCATGGTGCGGATCAGGGTCGGCGCGGTGTACAGGATGGTCACCCGGTACTTGTCGACGATCTCCCAGAGCCGGCCCTTGTGCGGGGTGTCCGGGGTGCCCTCGTACATGACCTGGGTGGCGCCGTTGGAGAGCGGGCCGTAGACGATGTAGGAGTGGCCGGTAACCCAGCCGATGTCGGCGGTGCACCAGTAGACGTCGGTCTCCGGCTTCAGGTCGAAGACCGCGTGCGTGGTGTACGACGTCTGGGTGAGGTAGCCGCCGGTGGTGTGCAGGATGCCCTTCGGCCGGGCGGTGGTGCCGCTGGTGTAGAGGATGAAGAGCGGGTGCTCCGCGTCGAACGGCTGCGCGGTGTGCTCCGGCGAGGCCGTCTCCACCGTCTCGTGCCACCAGTGGTCCTTCGCCGACCAGGCGACCTCCTCGCCGGTGCGGCGGACCACCAGCACGTGCTCCACCGACGGGCACTTCGCCACCGCCTCGTCGACGGTCGGCTTCAGCGCCGACGGCTTGCCCCGGCGGAAGCCGCCGTCCGCGGTGATCACCACCTTGGCGGTGGCGTCCTGGATCCGGTTGGTCAGCGCGTCGGCGGAGAAGCCGCCGAAGACCACGCTGTGCGTGGCGCCGATCCGGGCGCAGGCGAGCATGGCCACCGCCGCCTCCGGGATCATCGGCAGGTAGATCGCCACCCGGTCGCCGGCCGTGACGCCCAGCTCGGTCAGCGCATTCGCCGCCTGGCAGGTGAGCCGGTGCAGGTCCGCGTAGGTCAGCGTCCGGCTGTCGCCGGGCTCGCCCTCCCAGTGGATCGCCACCTTGTCGCCCCGGCCGGCCGCCACGTGCCGGTCCAGGCAGTTGTACGCCACGTTGAGCTGGCCACCCACGAACCACTTCGCGAACGGCGCGTTCGACCAGTCGAGCACCTGGTCCCACTGCTTCGCCCAGGTCAGCCGCCCGGCCTGGCGCTCCCAGAACCCGAGCCGGTCGCCCTCCGCCTCGGCGTACGCGTCGGCCTTGACGTTGGCGTTCGCGGCGAGTTCGGCCGGCGGCGGGAACTGGCGCGTCTCGTTCAGCAAGTTGGCCAATGCCTCGCTCATGCGTGCTCCTTCGTCGCGTGACCTGCGTCTCGTACGTCGCTGAGGTTAGTCGCGCGGCGGCCACCCCGCGACAGCCCGCTTCGGCGCCGCGCGCCCAGCGGCCTTCGCCGCGCGCCGAGTTGTAAGGAAGGGCCCCCTCTTAACGCCTCCGGTAGAGACGGGTTCCCTTCTTCCCGCCCGGGGCGCTGTGTGGGTGGTTTGGGTCGCGTGGGGGGCGACTGGCGGTGGGACGCGGCGGACGGGTGGATAGCGTGGCGGGGTGACCACCGACCCGCTCGCCCCGCTGCTCGCGCTCGCCGACATCGCGCCCGCCGTCGAGCGGGCCCGCGACCGGGTCGACCAGGCGCACCGGCACCGCGCGTTGCGCCGCCACGGCGGGCAGGTCGCCGCCGAGGTCAGCCTCCGCACCGCCGTGGCCAGTGCGGCCCTGGAGGGCCGGGTGCACGACCGCGAGGAGGTACGGGCCGGGACGGTCACCGACCCGGTGCTGCAGGGGGCGCTACGGGTGGCCGGGGCGCTGCCCGGGCTGAGCGAACTCTGGCCGAAGGCTCCCCGGCAGATCCTCGCGAGGTTGCACGTCCTCGCCGCCCGGGACGTCGTCGCCGAGTCGGAACTGGGCCGGCCGGTGGCCGACCCGGTGGTCGCCGCACGCCTCGACGGGCTGGCCGGGTTGGTCGCCGGTGGCACGAGGGTGCCGCCGCTGATCCTTGCCGCCGTGGTCCACGGCGAGCTGCTGAACCTGCGCCCGTTCGCCGGCCCGTCCGGGGTGGTGGCCCGGGCCGCCGCCCGGCTGGTGCTGATCTCCACCGGTTTCGACCCGCGCGGCCTGATCGGCGTCGACGTCGGCCACCGCGAGCGGGAGCCCGAGTACGTCGGCGCGGCCGGTGCCTTCGCCACCGGCACCCCCGACGGCCTGCGCTCCTGGCTGCGGCACTACATGACCTCCGTGGAGGTGGCCGCCGACCAGCTCACCGCCGTCGGCGACGAGATCCTCGCCGCCGCCTGAGCGGGGCCCGGCCGGTTCAGTCCCGTCGTACCGCCCGGTTGATCTTTGCCTGGAGGGCGCGTCGGGCGATCGGTCCCAGGTCGTCCACGATCTCGATGAGCACGGCGAGCTGGTCGAGGGCGGACATGGCCCGCTCCGCGGCGGCCCGATCCACCCCGTCGTACAGCTCGAGTCCGATGAACGCGGCCGACACCGCGCGCGCCAGGCCGGGTACGTCGGCGACCTCGGCGAACGGGGAGCCGGCGAGCACCCGCCGCAGGACCGCCTCGATCTCGTCCACCCAGAGCTGGAGGGCGCCGGCCGTCGCGGCGGCCAGCCGCTCGTCGGTCTGCGCCCCGGCGAGCATCTGGGCGAGGAACGAGACGTTGCCCAGTTCCCGCTCCTGCTCGTGCAGGGCGCGCCCGACGGCGAGCAGCTCGCGCAGCGAGGTGACCCGGTCCAGCTCGCCGGACCAGTGCGCGACCCGCGCGGCGGTGCCGGCCCGGCAGGCCGCCGAGAGCAGCTCGTCCACGCTGCCGTAGTGGTAGAAGACCAGCGCCTGGTTCACCCCGGCGGCGGCAGCGATGGTGCGGGCGGAGACCCCGGCGATGCCGTGCTCGCGGACGGCGGCGATGGCGCCGTCCAGGAGGCGCTGTTTGGTGTCGGACATCCCTCTCCTCGCGGCCCGGCCGGATGCGGCGGTGCGATCATCGCATCGGTCACCAGCTGCGCGAGCCAGGCGACCCCGGGTAACCGTAGGATCCAGCCGACCAGGGCCCAACCGAGGCTGAGGTGTTCGAGTGCGCGGGCGAAGGCGGCCACCCCCCGTTCCTCGTGGCCGTCTCCGCCCGCGTACTCCGCCCGCCACAGCACCCGTTCGTGTGTCACGGCAGGCCGGATCGTGAGGCCCACCGGCTGCCGGCGGGCCAGGAAACGCCAGGTCGCCCCGCACGGTCCGCAGTCGGCGTCCAGCCAGAGCACCGCGGGCGGCCCCGACCGGTACGGTCGCCACCGCGGCCACCAGTTCCGCACCTGCCGCCGGTAGGCTCGCCAGCCTTCCGCGTACCGGAGGTGGAGGTCGTGCACCTCGTGCGGCCCGGCGACCGCCACGGCGAAGGCGACCGCCGTCCCGGCCGCCAGGACCAGGCTCCCGCTCCGGGCCACCACGGCGGTGAGCAGCACCAGGGCCGCCGCGCCGATCTGCATGGGGTTGGCCACGTAGGCGTACGGCCCGGTGGTGACCAGTCGCCGGGGCGGATCCCACGGGTACGGCGTGCCGCCACCACGGACGACGAACTCGCGTACGGCGGCGAGGGCCGGCGCCGCCACCAGCAGCGCGACCTGCGCGACGACCAGCAGCCCGGACGCGGACAGCCCGGTGAGGCCGGCCCAGGAGCCGTCGCCCACCTCGAAGGCGAGCGTCGGCACGAACCAGAGCACCAGGGCGGCGAAGACACCGACCTGGAGCAGCGCGCGGGCCACCAGGTGCCGTCGGTCCGCGCAGTACCGGCCGAGCAGTTGGGCGGGCAGGGCCACGGCGAGCAGCCCGACGGCCTCTCCGACGAGCCAGTGCGGCCCCAGCCGGACCAGCGGGTGCAGCGCGGGCATCGCCACGGCGTCCACCCAGAGCAGCAGGCCCACCGCCAGCGGCAGCGGGAGGAAACGGCGCAGCAGCACCGGCAGGGGACCCCACAGGGCCGCCCAGCCGAGCCAGAGGTCGACCGGCATGCCCCGGTAGCTGCCCCGCACCGGCGCGAAGGCGTACCAGCCCGTGCGGCGGGCCACCTCGTTGAGCGCCGCGATGCCGATCCCGGCCGCCACGAAGGCCAGCAACGCTGCCGCCCGAGCGTGCTGGCGCCGCTCCAGCCGTGCGGCTGCGAGTACGGCCAGTAGCGGCACCGCCAGGCTGACGTAACGGGCTGCTGTCATCGCAGCTGTCATCGCAGCGCCATCATGTCCAGCAGATGCCCGAGCCCTGCGCCGAGCAGGAGCTGCTGCAGGGGACCGAAGTACCAGGACGGGTCCAGGCCGCGCCGGTAGTCGACGGTGACGGTGATCTCGGTGTGCCCGGGGTCGACCGCCCGCCAGCGCAGCTCGGCGTGCCGCCAGGTGAACCAGCGCGCGGTGATGGACGTGTCCTCGACGAAGCGGAAGGCCACCCGTTCCGGCCCGGCGCTCTCCACCTCGGCGAGCAGGTGGCCGCCCGGCCCGTGCGCGCTGCCGTGGTAGCCGAACGCCCAGCGGTCACCGACGGCCAGGCCGTCCCCGCTGACGTGGCCCGGCGTGGGTACGCCCAGCATCCGCAGGGGCGTGGAGCGGACCGGTACGGGGTGCGGGCCGGCCGTGAGGCGCTCGGCCACCTGGTCGGCGGGGAGTGCGACGACGCGGACGACCTCGACCGACTGCTCCGGGTCCACCCGAGGTGCGATGCCGCTGCCCTCCAGGCCGGGCAGGAGCAGCAGCGGCACCGCGATGATCGCGTACGGCCGCGAGGCGTTCCGGAGGGCGTGGATCAGGGCGGTGGTGCCGTGCGACGCCAGGTAGACCAGCGGAGCGGCCAGGACCACGCAGACGGCGCCCTCGTGCAGCGCGACCGCCGCCAGCAGCAGACAGATCGTTGTGATCACGAAGACCCGGCCGTGTGTCGTCCGGCCCGGGGTGAGGGCCAGGGCTGCGGCGAGGACGACGGGCAGCGCCACGAACAGCAGGGCGCTGTCGGCGCGTCCGGCGCGTACCGCAGCCGTGAAGACCAGGAGCCCGAAGGCCGTGATCAGTCCGGCCAGCACCCAGTTGGCGGTCGTCCGGCGTGGTCGTTGGTCATCCTGCTCGGACATGCCAGTCCTCCCCGTTTTGAGCAGTTGCTTAAGGGGAGGGTAGGGCAATTTGAGCGTCTGCTCAATACCGCGCTCGGCGGCGGCTGACTGTGGGTGGACGGCGAACAGCGGCCAGCGGACGCCGCCGACGCGCGGACCGTCGGGTGCGCCGGATCGGCAGAGGGAAGGTGGGGCTGCGTGGTCAGCCTGCGCGACCGGTCGGGTTGACCGGGCGAGGCAGGGCGATCTCGGCGATGGCTGAGACCGCGCCGCCGGCCCTTCGGTCAGTGCTTCGCCGGGCCGGGGTGGGTGGGGTCAGGAGACGGCGGTGGCGCGGGTGCGACGGTGCCGGCCGTACCAGGCGATTCCGATGGCGATGCCGACGCCGACGCCGAGGGCCGCCGCGGCGACCGGTACGGCGGGCCGCTCGCGCAGCCGCCGACCGAGTGGGATCGGGTGCCGGAACTCCAGCACCGGCCAGGAGTTCTCCACCGCCAGCTTGCGCAGCGCCCGGTCCGGGTTGACCGCGGTGGGGTGGCCGACGCACTCCAGCAGGGGCCGATCGCTGTACGAGTCGGAGTAGGCGTACGAGTCGGCCAGGTCGTACCCGCGTTCGGTGGCCAACTCGCTGACGGCGTCGACCTTGCTCGGGCCGGCCGCGTAGAACTCCACCTCGCCGCTGTAGCGGCCGTCCACGACCGCCATCCGGGTGGCGATCACGTCGGTCACCCCGAGCAGCTCGCCGATCGGCCGGACCATCTCCTCGCCGGAGGCGGAGACCAGCACCACGTCCCGGCCGGCAGCCTGGTGCTCCTCGATGAGGGCGGCGGCCTCGGCGTACACGTAGGGGTTGATCAGCTCGTGCAGCGTCTCCGCGACGATCTGGCGGACCTGTTCCACCTGCCAGCCCTTGCAGAGCGTGGCGAGGTAGTCCCGGGTCCGGGCCATGGTCTGCTCGTCGGTCCCGCCGAGCCGGAACATCAGCTGCGCGTACGCCGACTTGACCACGTCACGCCGTGTGATCAGCCCGTCCCGGTAGAACGGCCGACCGAACGCCAGAGCGCTCGACTTGGCGATGACGGTCTTGTCGAGATCGAAAAAAGCGGCACCTCGGCCCACGGCGCGAAAGTCTAGCCCGAGAAAGAACAAAGATCGGGTGCCCGGGGTGGGGTGGCCGGCGCTGTGGCGCGCAGGCCTGCGGATCGTGACGGCGATCACACTCTCCGAACATGATTTAGCGGTGGGTGGACCCGACGCCACTCGACGTATAAGGGTCGGCTGCGGCATGCTTGTGCTCGCGACGAGAGTTCACATCCCGTCAGTGAGTAGGCCTCGGCGGTTGCGCCCCCCGTTACCGCTGAGTGGTTTCGGCTCGACCCCCCCGGAGCCGAACCTCCCGACGACCCCCGTCTCCCCCCGACGGGGGTCGTCCCTATGCGCAGCGATGCTCCACCGCAGGTCACAGGTCCTCCTCTTCTGCGTCCAGCATGCTTTCCGCCGACGGTTCCTCCTCCTGAGGCAGCAGAGAGGCAGCAGAAGCGTCGAAGGCCGCCAGGATTCGGGCCGCGTAGTCGTCCGGGGTGCGTATAACGATTGAGCGTCGTTGACGCCTGCTCGTGGCCCATCACTCGCTGCACGAGGTTGATCGGCACGCTTGGGAAAGGCGGGAGGGGCAGCAGACGATCCGATCGGATAAGGTGCGCCTCTTCAGTGGTTGCACACCGTGTCGGCGTAGCTGACGAAGTCCTCTGGCGTGCGGAACGTGGCAACGTAGGCCTGCTCCTCGAGGTCCCAGCTCTTGGTGAGGATCACCTCGGAGCCGGTGCGGCCACGCAGCTCACTGATCCGGAACGGGAAATCCCGCACTTTGCCGTGGTCCTCGTTCCACGCACGCAGTTCGTAGACCTGGTCGTCGTCCAACGAAGGCGGTGTCACCTTCGTCTGCCAGCCGGAAGTTGGGTCGAGCAGCACAACTTCCTCCGCAGTGCGGGCGCTGCGCCCGGGATCCCGCTCGAGATAGACCACCGGGTCGGCGCCCGTGGCCCCGCCGCCGCCCGAGCCGAGGTAGAGGGCGATCACGTTGGTTCCGGCCTTGCCCCGGCACCAGTCGAACACCCCGACCAGCCGGCCGTCGGCGTCCAGCCGTACCCCGACCGCGCCTTCGGTGGGCGGGCTGCAACTGGTCAGCCCGGCCAACACCAACAGGCAGATCAGTCCCAGCATCCCCGTGCGTAGCATCCCTCAAGGGTGAGCACCGACGGTCACCCGCCGATTACGGCCAGAGAACGGTATGGCGGCGGCGGGACATCTCGTCCTCAGGACGCGACAGCGGCGGCCGCTTAGCCGGGGCAGCTGTTGCCATGCCGTTCAGCCCGAGCCTCCTGACTCTGTTGCTCCGCTAGGCGTAGCCGTTCGGTCAGAGCCTCACGGCGGCGGGTGAGCAGCTCCACTGTCGATCGGTGCCGTGGGCGTTGCTCAGCGGCCCGACGAAATCCGTCGATGACGGCGACGACCAGGGCTACGGCAGCGATGCTGCCGAAGCTGTACCAGAAAATCCTGGGCGGAGTGAAGACCGCCCACGCTAGTGCCGCGATGACGGCCTCCACGACGACCATGCAGCCAGGCAGACAGCCCTCGAAACGTGGCGGCGGTTGCAACGCGCGCTCGGACCAGCGCAGGCGGCGGCGCAGGTTCACCGGCTCCGGCGTCCAGAGCGCCAGCCCGCAGGCACGCAAGAAACGCTCATCGAGCGCGCGTCCAGTGGTCTCGCCGGTCAGGCTGCCGGGCCACCCGAAAGTCGCGTACTTCTCTACCTCTGCTTGTGTGACCCGACGAAGACCGCGGGCTTTAGCGCTTTTCCGCCGCTGGGCGAACAGGGCCAGCTCGTCGCGCCAAGCGAGGTGACCTGCGTCGAGGACGTCGGCGGCCGCGATGAGTCGGTCGGATGGGTCGCCATCGCCGGCCAGATGGTCGAGATAGGCAAATGTGCCGATCAGGCCAAAAGGGCTGAACGTCGCAACGCAGCGCACAAGCGCAGCGTCGCGCTCGGCAAGCGGACGAGCCGATCGCGTACGACCCGGATGTCGGCGGAGATCGACACGCAGGGATTATGGAGCCCAGGAAGATCTTGGGCGACCCAGTTGCGATGACACCGCTGCTTTGGCTCTCCGAGTGACGACGGGAACGAGCAGTTGGAGCGGCGGCTGGGTCCGCTTGACACCAGCGGTTGACATCAACGGCGGCGGCCGTTGCCGGTCAGGCGGTATGGATGACGCTACGGCACCGCACACCGCACACCGCGGTCCCGGCCAGACAGCCGGACCGCCTCCCCCCGACGTGGGTCGTCCCTACGTGGGAGCCGCGGCATCCCGCGTCAGGTGTGGGTGCACTTCGGGTGCCCGCGATGCTCCGTCGGCCAGCCGTCGCCGCCCGTGACGCAATCGGCGATGTCGATCGCCGACTCCGGTGCCCATAACAGATCATCCCTCCGGCCGTGGCCTGTCCACAGTGCCCTCCGTCATCCACAGGAAGCCGCGGGATACGGGCGGCGGCCCGGCTGTCCCGGCAGGCTTCCCGGCGGCACGTCCGAGTCCGACCGCTGGAGGCCGTCATGCCGCCCCGTACCCCGCTCCCGCCGCACCACCGCCTTCCCCTGCTCGTCACCGCCGACGGCGAACTCCTCGACGAGCTGCTCCGGCTCGCTGCGGCGGGCGGCACCGAGGTCGAGTTGGCCGCCGATCCCGCCGCCGCCCGGGCCCGTTGGGCGCCGGCCCCGCTGGTGCTCGTCGGCGCCGACCAGGCGCAGGCCTGCCTGCGGGCCCGGCTGCCGCGCCGGCCCCGCACGGTGCTGGTCGGCCGCTCCGGCCACCTGGATCCGGGTACGCAGGTTGCCGAGCTGCTCGGCGCCGAGCACGTCGCGACCCTGCCCGCCGCCGAGCCGTGGCTGGTCGACCGGTTCGCCGAATGCGCGGGTGACCAGCCCGGTCCCGGCGGCGCGCGGGTCGTGGCGGTGCTCGGCGGGCGCGGCGGTGCCGGGGCCAGTGTGCTGGCCGGCGGGCTGGCCGTCACCGCGGCGCGGGCCCGGCTGCGGACCCTCCTGGTCGACGCTGATCCGCTCGGCGGCGGCCTCGACCTCGTGCTCGGCTGGGAACAGCTGGAAGGGTTGCGCTGGCCGGGCCTGACCGACACCGACGGGCGGGTGGACCCGCCGTCGCTCGTCCGGGCCCTGCCCAGCCGGGGCGACCTGGTTGTGCTCTCCTGGGACCGGGGTGACCTGCTGCACCTGCCGGCCGAGGCGATGGCCGCCACCGTCGACGCCGCCCGCCGGGGCCGGGACGTCGTGATCCTCGATCTGCCCCGGTATCTGGACGACGCGGCCGTGGTCGCGTTGCAGGCCGCGGACCGGGCGCTGGTGGTCGTGCCGGCCGAGTTGCGGGCCACCGCCGCGGCGGCCCGGGTGGTGGCGGTCGCCGCCCCGCACTGCACCGACCTGGCGGTGATCGTGCGCGGGCCGGCCCCGGGCCGGCTCAAGGCCGGTGAGGTGGCTCGGGCGCTCGGGTTGCCGCTCGCCGGCACGCTGCGTCCCGAGCCGGGGCTCTGCCGGGGCCTGGAGCGGGGTGAGGCGCCCGCCGCCGCCGGGAAGGGGCCGCTCGCCGCGCTCTGCCAGCGGATCCTCGGCGAGCTGACCGACGTGCCGGCGCGGGGTGCGGCGTGAGCGGCCCGGCCGACTCGCAAGAACTGGCCGTCCGCGTCCGGCAACGCTTCGCGGAGGCGGCCACCCCGGTCACCCCCGCCGCGATCGTCACCGCCGTACGCTCCGAGCCGGGTGCCGTGCTCGGGGACACCGCGCTGCTGCGGATCGCCGACCGGGTGCACGACGACCTCGTCGGTGCCGGCCCGCTCGCCCCGTTGCTGGCCGACCCGCAGGTCACCGACGTGCTGGTGAACGGCACCCGGGTGTGGGTCGACCGGGGACGCGGGCTGCAGCAGGTGGCCGTGCCGCTCGGCACGGTCGACGACGTACGCCGGCTGGCGCAGCGGCTCACCGCGGCAGCCGGCCGCCGGCTCGACGACGCCTCCCCGTACGCCGATGCCCGGCTGCCCGACGGCACCCGGCTGCACGCCGTGCTGCCGCCGGTGGCGACCGACGGGCCGTACCTCTCGCTGCGTACCTTCCGGCAGCGGCCGTTCACCCTCGACGAACTGGTGCGCCAGGGCACCGTGCCGCGGCCGGTGGCGCCGCTGCTGGCCGCCGTCGTGGCGGCCCGGCTGGCGTATCTGGTCACCGGGGGCACCGGCTCCGGGAAGACCACCCTGCTCAACACCTTGCTCGGGATGGTGCCCGGGACGGAACGGATCGTACTCGTCGAGGACGCGTCCGAGCTCCGTCCGGTGCACCCCCACGTGATCGGTCTCCAGGCTCGTACGTCCAACGTGGAGGGCGTCGGCGCCGTCGGGCTGAGCGACCTGGTCCGGCAGGCGCTGCGGATGCGCCCGGACCGGCTGGTGGTGGGCGAGTGCCGGGGCGCGGAGGTGGTCGACCTGCTCGCCGCGCTGAACACCGGCCACGACGGTGGCGCCGGGACCCTGCACGCCAACGCCGCGACGGACGTACCGGCCCGGTTGGAGGCGCTCGGGCTGCTCGGCAATCTGCCCCGGGCCGCCCTGCACGCCCAGGTCGCCGCGGCGTTGCAGGTCCTCCTGCAGATGCGGCGCACCGCCGAGGGGCGGGTGCTGGAGTCGGTGAGCCTGCTGCTCCCCGAGGGGCCGGACCGGCTGGTCACCGTGGTTCCCGCCTGGGTACGCGGGCGCGGGCTCGGCCTTGCCGCCCGGCCGCTGGGCGCGCTGCTGCGGCAGCGGGACGTGACCGTGCCGCCCATCCTCTGCGCGGCCTGGCCGGGTTCGGCGGGCCCGTCGTGACCGCCCAGGGCTGGCTGGTGATCGTGTTCCTGGTCGCCGCCGCGGCGGCGGTGGCCTGGCCGGTGCGCGCCGGCCGGGCCCGGCAGCGGGTCGTCCTCGGCCCGGTGGGCCGGAACCTGGTGCCGCCGGCGTCCCACGTCGCCGGTCCCGCCCCCGGGTTCCGGAGCGGCGGAGCACGGACGACGGCCCGTGGCGGACGACGCGGGACGCGCTCCGTCGCGGAGCGGCCGCTGCCGGTCCGCCCACCTGGGCGGCACGACGCGACGCACCCGGCCGCCGCGCCCGGACCGGCCGACGGATGCCGGCCCCGGGCGGCCGTGGCGATGAGCCCGACCTCGGCCGGTGCCGCGGTGACCGGGTCGGCCGGCGGCGCCTCGGACGTGGACCACGGCCGCGGTGGGCCGACCGTCGGCCAGGTCCCCGGTGGGCCGGTGGCCGTGCTGTGCCGAGCCGTCATCCTGCCGGAGGTTTTCGCGTCGGCCGGGCGGGTGGCCGCCCGGTTCGCCACCGGAGGACGGCTGGCGGAGCGGGTGGCGGCGCCCGCACGCCAGCGGGACCTGTTGCTGGCGGCGCTGTCGTGCGGCGGGGCGGGAGCCGTACTGGGCGGGCCGGTGGCGGCGGTGGTGCTGGCCGCGTACGGCGTGCTCGCGGCCCGGGCGGTCCGGCGGCGACGTGCCCGTCAGCTGGCCGATCGAGCCCGCCGCCGCGAACTGGACCAGCTCTGCGCCCTCGCCGCCGACCTCCGTGCCGGGCTGCCGGCCGGGAACGCGGCCGTCGACGGGCCACATCGGATCGCCCGGCTGGCCCGGGCTGCCGTGCGGCTGGCCGACCGGACCGGGGCGCCCCTGGCCGAGCTGCTGGAACGCGTGGAGGCGGACGCCCGTGCCGCGGACCGCGGCCTCGCCGCGGCTGCCGCCCAGGCCGCCGGGTCCCGGGCGACCGCGTGGCTACTGGCCGCGCTGCCGCTCGGTGGCATTGGCCTCGGTTACGCCATCGGCGTGGACCCGGTCTCAGTGCTGCTGCACACGACCATCGGCGGGGGCAGCGCACTCGCGGCCGTCGCGTTGCAGATCGGCGGGCTGCTCTGGGCCGAGCGGCTCGGCGCGACGCCGGGGCGGGACGACTGATGTTCCGGCAGGTGATGGCTGCCGGCTGCCTGGCCGGAGCGGCGCTGCTCCTGGTCGCCACCGGCAGGCCGGCCCGCTCGGGGCGACGCCTTCGTCTGCTCGTCCGGCCGGCGGTGGCGGAGCGGACCAGGCCGGCGTGGTGGCCGGACCGGATCCGGCTCGGGGCGGGCCTGGCCGGGGTGGCCGCGCTGGTCGTGGTCGGCGGGTGGGCCGGCCTGATCGCCGGGGTGCTGGCCGGCGTGGCCGCGGACCGGCTGCTGCGGCGGATCGAGCCGCGGGCCGTTCGCGACCGTCGGCTCCGCGAAATCGCCGATCTGCCCCTCGCCGCGGATCTGCTGGCGGCCGCGCTCCGGGCGGGCGCGCCGGTCGACCGGTCGGTGCTGGCGGTCGCCGAGGCGCTCGGCGGCCCGCTGGCCGGCCGGCTCGGGAGGGTGGGCCGGACGCTGGAACTGGGCGGTACGGCGGCGGAGGCGTGGGCCCACCTGAATGCCGTGGCTGGCGCCGAGCGTCTGGTGGCCGCCGCGATCCGCTCGTCCAACAGCGGTACGGCGCTGGCCGGCGCGCTCACCCGTCTCGCCGACGAGCTGCGGTCCGATCGGGCCATCGCGGCCGAGGCGTCGGCCCGGCGGGCGGGCGTGCTGATCGTGCTGCCGCTCGGGCTCTGCTTCCTGCCCGCCTTCATTCTCGCCGGCCTGGTGCCGGTGATCGTCGCCGTCCTCGGCGACGTGCTGTGAACCCACGAGAAAGGGGACGACATGCGCAAACTTCTCGCCCGTCTGCGGGGTGACGCCGGGATGAACACGGCCGAGTACGCCGTCGGCACGCTGGCCGCGGTGGCCTTCGCCGGCATCCTGCTCAAGGTGCTCACCTCGGGCAACGTGCAGTCCGCGCTCACCGCCGTCATCGACCGAGCACTGAAGTGATCGGGCGCCGGTGGGCCGGCCGTCGTCGGTGCGGTCCGGGTTCGACCGGAGCCGCCGCGCCGGGACGGTCGTGGGGCGCTGGGGAGCGGGGCTCCTTCACTGCCGAGCTGGCGGCTGGCCTGCCGGCGCTCGTCCTGCTGCTCCTCACCGGCCTCACCGCGGTCGAGGCGGTGACCACACGGGCCGGATGCCTGGCCGCGGCCCGGGAGGCGGCGCTGGCCGCCTCGCGGGGGGAGTCCGGTTCGGCGGCGGGTGCCCGGCACGCCCCCACCGGTGCGGACATCTCGGTCACCGTCGCCGACGACCGGGTCACCGCGACGGTCCGGGCACCGGTCCGGGCCCTTGGCGCGCGGCTGCCCCGGATCACCGTGGCGGCCAGCGCGGCGGCCGCCGTCGAACCAGGCACGCCGAGGCCACGATCGTGAGGAACGATCGACCACCGGCACGCGGCGCACGGCGGTACCACCAGCGGGCCGGCATCCCGGGTCGCCGAACGGCGGACCGGGGCGGGGCGACCGTCTGCCTGCTCGCCGTAGGTCTGGTGTTCGTGCTGGTCGGGCTCTTCGGTGCGGCGCTGGGCTCGGCCCGGACGGCATGGCAGCAGGCCCGGAACGCCGCGGACTTCGCGGCCCTGGCGGGTGCCGGCCGGGCGCTCGAGAGCGACAGCGTCGCGTGCGGCCGGGCCGACGAGCTGGCCCGGGCCAACGGTGGGCGGCTGGTGACCTGCCGGCTCGATGGGCTCGATGCCGTGGTCACGGTCGAGGTCACGGTCGCGCCGCTGCCCGGGCTGGTACGCACCGTCACCGCGACGTCCCGGGCCGGCCCGGTACGCGGCTGACCTTGTCCTCCGCCCTGGCCCGGGCCACCCGAATCGAACCTGATGGCCCGGGCCAGGGCGGGGACCGGTGGAATCCGGGCCGCCGTCGGCCGACGAGCGAGGCGGACGCCTCAGCGGCTCTGCAGCGCGTCGAGCGCGACCGCCATGGCGATGACCAGCCGGCGGTCGATCTGCGGGTGCTGGATCTCGACGAGGTACCGGTCGCGGAGGCCCCACTTCTTGACGACCGTGAAGACCGGCTGGCCGCCGGCCACGAAATCGAAGTGGTAGGGCAGCCACGAGAGCGAGTCGACGAACCGGCGCAGCAGCGCCACCGGCAGGCTGCGCTCCTGCCCGGTGACCTGCGGCAGGCCGGCCTGCTCGACGTGCCAGGTGGAGCGCAGCAGCGACTGGGCGAAATCCTTGCGGAACAGGCCGATCGGGGTGCCGGCGTGGTCGGTCACGTCGTATGTGGCACCGAGGTCGAGCACCTGGCGGGCCTTGAAACCGAGCAGCGGGTGCTGCTTGGAATCGTCGGTGTAGATGGTCACCTGCTCCTTGAACGCCATCCGCTTCTGCTGCGCGAACGCGAGCAGCGCCCCCTCGGAACCGTCCGGCGCCACGGCGTGGACCTCGTACTGGTTCACCATCATCCGGATCCGCTGGCGGATGAGGAACTGGTGCTGGGTCTGCAAGCTGTCGAGCTGCATCGGGTCTCCTTCGACAAAACGAACGCCGGAGTTTCGCACAGTTCGATCCTCGGCGTGGCCCGCCGAGCCGCCCGTCTCACCGGCCGACCGGTCCGGCCGCCGTCAGCGGCTGCCGTCCACTGTGGCCGTCAACGACCGCCGCCCACCGCCGGACGGGTCAGCCGGTCTCCAATGCGGCCTGGCCCTCGCTGACCGATCGCTCCGGCGACCGCTCGTCCTGTCGAGGCACGGCCGCGCCGCGTTCGCCCGGGCGCCCGCCGGCCGCGGAGTCGGGGGCCGCGCCGCGTGCGTCCGGGGCGTCGCCGTGCGCCCGGTCCGGCGCCGCGCCGCGTTCGTCGGCGATGTTCGCCGCCGGGGGCAGGTTGTCGAGGACCACGTCGAGGACCCGGACGGCGTCGGGCTTGGAGAGCGGATTGTTGCCGTTGCCGCACTTCGGGGACTGGACGCAGGACGGGCAGCCCGCCTCGCAGCCGCATTCGGCGATCGCGTCGCGGGTGGCGCGCAGCCAGGCCGCCGCCGTCCCGTACGCCCGCTCGGCGAAGCCCGCCCCGCCGGGGTGACCGTCGTAGACGAACACGGTGGGCGCTTCGGTGTCCGGGTGCAGGGCGGTCGACAGTCCGCCGATGTCCCAGCGGTCGCAGGTCGCGATGAGCGGCAGCAGGCCGATCGCGGCGTGCTCGGCGGCGTGCAGCCCACCCGGCACGTCGGCCGACTCCACACCGGCAAGAGCCAGCGACTCCGGGGAGAGGGTGAACCAGACGGCGACGGTACGCAGCTCCCGGGCCGGCAGGTCCAGTGGTCGGGTGTCGATCACCTCGCCGGTCGCGATCCGTCGCCGCTGGTACGACACCACCTGGCTGGTCACGTCCACCTCGCCGAGGAAGAGCCCGACCGGCCCGGCGTCGACGTACGACCGGACCGACACCACCGAGAGCGAGGTGACGTCCCGGGCGTGGGTGGACCAGTCCGGCTCCTCGGCGTGCACCAGCGCGCACCCGTCGGCCAGGTCGAGCGAGTCGACCACGTACGAGACGCCCTGGTGCAGGTAGACCGCGCCGGGGTGGAGTAGGAAGTGCGAGGACCCGCCGTCGACGGTGCCGAGCAGCCGGCCGGTGGACGCCTCGACCACGCACACCGGTGCCCCGTCCTCGCCGCGCAGGTCGACGTCGGGGCGTTCCCGGTGGCGCCAGTACCAGCCGGTCGGCCGCTGCCGCAGCGCCCCGGCCTCGACCAGCGAGTCGACCGCCTCCTTCGCCCCCTCCCCGAAGAGTTCCAGGTCGGCCGGGGTGAGCGGGGCCTCGAACGCGGCGCAGGCGAGCTGCGGGGCGAGCACGTACGGATTGGCCGGGTCGAGCACGGTCGCCTCGACGGGCCGGCCGAACAGCGCCTCGGGGTGGTGCACCAGGTAGGTGTCGAGCGGGTCGTCCCGGGCCACCAGCACGGCGAGCGCCTCGTCGCCGGAGCGCCCGGCCCGGCCGGCCTGCTGCCAGAGCGACGCCCGGGTGCCCGGCCAGCCGCAGATCAGCACCGCGTCCAGCCCGACCAGGTCGACGCCGAGTTCGAGGGCGCTGGTGGAGGCGAGCCCGAGCAGGTCGCCGTGCAGCAGGGCGCGTTCCAGTTCGCGCCGCTCCTCGCGCAGGTAGCCGGCCCGGTAGGCGGCCACCCGTTCACCCAGCCCGGGCACCGCCTCGTCGAGCGCGCGCCGGGCGTTGGCGGCGACCACCTCGGCGCCGCGCCGGGACCGGACGAAGGCGAGGGTGCGGACCCCCTCGACCACGCTGTCGGCGAGCAGGTCGGCGGTCTCCCGCAGCGCCGACCGGCGTACCGGTGCCAGGTCCACCGCCGAGGCCGACGCGTCGGGAGGCAGCAGCGGTGGCTCCCAGAGCGCGAAGGTCACCCCGCCGCGCGGCGAGGTGTCCTCGGTGACGGCGGTGACCGGCAGGCCGGTGAGCCGCCCGGCTGCCGCCGCCGGGTCGCCCGACGTGGCGGAGGCCAGGATGAAGACCGGCGTGTGGCGCGAGCCTGCGAGCGCCGGGGAGGAGACGCGGCCCGAACGTCCGCATTGTCTCCGCAGCCGGCGCAGCACGTGCGCCACGTGTGAGCCGAACACGCCCCGGTAGGTGTGGCACTCGTCGATCACCACGTACGCGAGGCGGCGCAGGAACCCGGACCAGTGGGCGTGCCCGGGCAGGATGCCGTGGTGCAGCATGTCCGGGTTGGTCAGCACGAACCGGGAGTGCCGGCGGATCCACTCCCGCTCGGCGCGCGGGGTGTCGCCGTCGTAGCAGGCGGGGCGTACCCCCTCCAGTTCCAGTCCGGCGACGGCGCGCAGCTGGTCGGCGGCGAGTGCCTTGGTCGGGGCCAGGTAGAGCACGGTGGCGCGCGGGTCGGCGAGCAGGGTGGCCAGCGCCGGCAGCTGGTACGCCAGGGACTTGCCGGACGCCGTCCCGGTGGCCACCACCACGTGCTGCCCGGCGTACGCCAGCTCGGCGGCCTCGGTCTGGTGCCGCCACGGGGCGACCACGCCGCGCCGGGCGAACGGTGCCCGCAGCTCCTCGGGGGCCCACGCCGGCCATGGTGCCGGCTCCCCGGGCCGGGCGGCCACCCGTTCGACGTGGGTGACCGGGTCGCAGGCGTGCCGGGCGCGCAGCCGGCGCAGCAGCTCGGCCGGCGGCCGGCCGGGGCCGCCGCCCGCGGACACGGGGTCGTCAGTCACGTCCTGCACCTTCGGAGCACGGTCGGGGGAGATGAAACGCGGGGCGCCTGGGTAAGGGAGTGCCCTGGCCGGTGACCAAGGGGCGCTCCGGCGGGGATGGTTAGATGCCCAGGAGAGCTTACCGAGGAGGGGCCGATGGAGCTGTCGCTGGCGACCCGCACCGTGGGGGAGCACACGGTGCTCGAGGTCGGCGGTGAGGTGGACGTGTACACGGCGCCACGCCTGCGGGAACGGCTTCTCGAACTGATCGACGGCGGTGCCCGCCGGGTCGTGGTCGACCTGGGGCGGGTCGACTTCCTCGACTCGACCGGCCTCGGCGTGCTGGTCGGCGCCCTGAAGCGGCTGCGTTCGGCCGACGGTTCCTTCGGCCTGGTCTGCGACAAGGAGCCGCTGCTCAAGATCTTCCGGATCACCGCGCTGGACCAGGTCTTCCCGCTGCATCCCACGGTCGACGCGGCGGTCAGCGCCGACCCGACCGGCGCCGGCGCGTGATGGCGACGGTCAAGCTCTCCTTCTCGCCGGCCCCGGTGCACGTCCGCACCGCCCGCCTGGTCGGCGTCGCGGTGGCCCGGCGGGCCGGCGTACGCGAGGACCTGCTCGACGAGGTGCGCCTGGCGATCGGTGAGGCGTGCACCCGGGCGGTCGCCCTGCACCGGCAGTACGGGCTGCCCGACCCGGTGCTGGTGGAGATGTCCGACAGCGGGGCGTACACGGTCCGGGTGGTGGACCGCGCCCCGATCGAGGCGAGCATCGGTCTCGCCGCCCTGCCCCCCGACGAGTTGGCCAAGGAGTCGCTCAGCGAGGACGCGCTGACCACCGGGGTCGGCTTCGCCCTGCTCGCCGGCTTCGTCGAGGACCTCCAGGTGCGCCCGGTCGACGAGGGCGTCGGCACCGAGGTCCGGATGGTGTGGCCGGTCGGCCGCTGACCTGAATTCGCGCCGCAGGCCGCGTTCCCGCTCGGGGAACGCGGCCTCGTCGTGCTGCTCCGGCCGTATATCAGATTTTTTCGCATAGCACAGCGACGAAGATCATCGGGACAGGGTGCCCCCTCGGTGTGACCCGCAACACGCCGGAGGGCTACAGTACGCGGGTTGTCAGCAAGTGATCTGTCCCGCAGCCAGCGGGAATGGGTGTTCATCGCTGGTCCGCCGGGGTGGGTTGGCGCTCGCTTGCGAATCCGCATCCAGGCGTCGGTCCGTGTGTCTCCACGGAGCGACGCGAGTGTTCGGTACAGGAGGACATAGATGTCCGGGACCTTGGCCGCCGACGGCGGCGCCCTGTCCCTTACCGGAGCCAACACGACGTACGTCGTCATCGCCGCGGTCATCGCGCTGGTGGCGCTCGTCTTCGCCGCCACCTTGACCAAGGCGGTGCTGGCAGCCGGTACGGGCACCAAGAACATGCAGGAGATCTCCGGCGCTGTACAGGAGGGCGCCTCGGCGTACCTGCTCCGGCAGTTCCGCACCCTGGCGATCTTCGTGGTCATCGCCGTCGTGCTGCTGTTCCTGCTGCCGGTGCACGACACCGACGGCAACCAGACCCTGGTGAAGATCGGCCGCTCGGCGTTCTTCGTGGTGGGCGCACTGTTCAGCGCGTTCATCGGCGGCGCCGGCATGTGGCTGGCCACCCGCGCCAACCTGCGAGTGGCCGCGGCCGCCCGGGAGCGGGAAGGCGGGCGCGAGGGCGCCATGAAGATAGCCTTCCGGACCGGTGGCGTGGTCGGCTTCCTCACCGTCGGCCTCGGCCTCTTCGGCGCCGCGCTGGTCGTCCTGCTCTTCAAGGGTGACGCCCCGACCGTGCTGGAGGGCTTCGGCTTCGGCGCCGCGCTGCTCGCCATGTTCATGCGGGTCGGCGGCGGCATCTTCACCAAGGCCGCCGACGTCGGCGCCGACCTGGTCGGCAAGGTCGAGCAGGGCATCCCGGAGGACGACCCGCGCAACGCGGCCACCATCGCCGACAACGTGGGTGACAACGTCGGTGACTGCGCCGGCATGGCGGCCGACCTCTTCGAGTCGTACGCGGTCACCCTGGTCGCCGCGCTGATCCTGGGCCGCGCCGCGTTCGGCGAGCACGGCCTGGTCTTCCCGCTGATCGTCTCCGGCATCGGCGCGATCATCGCGATCATCGGCGTCTTCATCACCCGGCTGCGCGCCACCGACCGCAATGGCCTGACCGCCATCAACCGCGCCTTCTTCCTCTCCGCGCTGATCTCCGCGGTGCTGGTGGCGGTCGCGGCCTTCGCCTACCTCCCGGCGACGTTCGCCGAGCTCAAGGGCGGGCTCACCGACGTCGACCGCAACCCGCAGTGGGTGGCCATCGGCGCGGTGCTGATCGGCATCGTGCTGGCCGCGGCGATCCAGGCGCTCACCGGCTACTTCACCGAGACCAACCGGCGCCCGGTGCAGGACATCGGCAGGAGCTCGCAGACCGGCGCGGCCACCGTCATCCTCGCCGGCATCAGCGTCGGCCTGGAGTCGGCGGTCTACTCGGCGCTGCTGATCGGCGCCGGCGTGTTCGGCGCGTTCCTGCTCGGCGGCAGCTCCATCACCCTGTCGCTGTTCGCGGTCGCGCTGGCCGGCACCGGCCTGCTCACCACCGTCGGTGTCATCGTCGCGATGGACACCTTCGGCCCGATCTCGGACAACGCGCAGGGCGTGGCCGAGATGTCCGGTGACATCGACGAGCACGGCGCGCGGACGCTGACCGAGCTGGACGCGGTCGGCAACACCACCAAGGCGATCACCAAGGGCATCGCCATCGCCACCGCGGTGCTGGCCGCGACCGCGCTGTTCGGCTCGTACACCGACACGCTGAAGACCGCGTTCGGCGACGCGAAGGTGGAGAACGTCGAGGCCGCGATCGCCGACCTGCTCAACGTGGCCAACCCGCGCAACCTGGTCGGTCTGATCGTCGGCGCGGCGGTGGTCTTCCTCTTCTCCGGCCTGGCCATCAACGCGGTCTCCCGCTCGGCCGGCGCCGTGGTGATGGAGGTACGTCGGCAGTTCCGCGAGCTGCCCGGGATCATGGACCGCACCCAGCGCCCCGAGTACGGCAAGGTCGTCGACATCTGCACCCGGGACGCGCAGCGTGAGCTGATGACCCCCGGCCTGCTGGCCATCATGGCGCCGATCGCGGTCGGCTTCGGGCTCGGCCCGGGCGCGCTGGCGTCGTACCTGGCCGGTGCGATCGGGGCGGGCACGCTGATGGCGGTCTTCCTGGCCAACTCCGGCGGCGCCTGGGACAACGGCAAGAAGTTGGTGGAGGACGGCGCGTACGGCGGCAAGGGCTCCGAGTCGCACGCCGCGACCGTCATCGGCGACACCGTCGGCGACCCGTTCAAGGACACCGCCGGTCCGGCGATCAACCCGCTGATCAAGGTGATGAACCTGGTCTCGCTGCTGATCGCGCCGGCCGTGGTGGCCTGGAGCGTGGGCGAGGACAAGAACAACGCCCTGCGGATCACGGTCGCGCTGGCGGCCGCGCTGGTCATCGTGGCTGCCGTGGTGTTCAGCAAGCGCAAGGGCATCGCGATGGGCGAGTCCGACGGCGGCAGCGACGCCGGCGCGGGCAGCCCGGAGGAGCGGGTGGAGCCGGTCGGGGCCTGACCCTCGGCGAGACGGTGACGGTTCCCGGTCGGCACCTCTGCCGGCCGGGAACCGGCCCGCCCGGTGGCCCGGTGCACGAAGCCTGACCGCTGGCGGTTCCACCCGGAGGCCGTACGCTGCTTCGCATGCGTACGCGCCGGGCGGCAGCCGCCGGAAAGCTCACGGTGGTCCTGGCCGCGCTCGGCCTCCTCCTCGCCGGGTGCGGTGGCCCCAGCCCCCGGGCCTGGGCGGCATCGGTCTGTCAGGCGCTCACCCCGTGGCGCGCCGAGATCAACAAACTCACCAGCAGCACCCAGCAGCAGATGACCGCGCAGACCACCCCGGCGCAGGCCAAGGAGAACCTGGTTCGGCTCTTCGCCGGGGCCGAGGAGGCCAGCGAGACCGCCCGGCGCAAGGTCGAGCAGGCCGGCGTGCCGGAGACCGACAACGGCGAGGAGATCTCCGCCGGGTTCCGCGCCTCGCTGGGCCGGATGCGGGACGCGTACGGCCGGGCCCGGGACACCATCGACGGGCTCGACACCGCCCAGCCCGGACCCTTCTACGACGGGGTGCGGGCCGCGGTGGACACCCTCAACAAGGAGTACGACGGGAGCGCGCTGGACACCAGCAAGCTCAACTCGCCCGAGCTCAAAGAGGCCTTCGACGAGGTCCCGGAGTGTCGCTGACGCCACCATCCCCGCACCCGGTCCGCCAGCCCTCGCTGTTCTCCACCGAGGCGGCGGACCCGTCCCTGGCGGATCTGGCCGGGCTGCTCGCCGGCCCCGGGGAGGTGGTCCGGATGGGCGGCACGGCCCGGCTGGCCGTGGTGGTGCCGGCCGCCTGGCGGGTGCACACGCTGGTGGCCGAGCTGGGCGCGCGGGGCGTGGCAGCGAGCTGGGAGCCGACCGAGGACGGGCGGCACCTGGTCCGCACCGCGTACGCGACCACCCTGGCGCCGCTGGCCGCGGCCTGGCTGCGCGGCACGGTGAAGCGACCCCCGGCCGGTTTCCACCTCAACGGGCGCCGGCTGCGGCTCTGGCTGGCCGCCGCCGGGGTGGTCGAGGCGGCCGGGGTCCGGCTCGGCCTCGGCCCGGCCGACGAGGAGTGCTGGCCGCGGGTGCGGGCGGCGCTGGCCGCCGTGGGGCTGCCGGGGGCGTTCGTGGAGCCGGAGGAGGGCGGGCCCGCGTACCGGATCAGCGGGCGGCGGCGGGTGGCCCGGCTGGCCGAGCTGGTGGGTGATCGCCCGGCGGCGGCACCGGCGGCCGAGTGGCCGGGTGCCGGCTGAACGGGGCGTCACCGGAGCCGGTTGTCCGATCCCGGACACCGCCGCAGCGGTTTGTACAGGAAATCCGGCCGGTGTCGGTTCGCCCGAGGGTGCGTGATCGTCACAGTGGCCCGCTCGACACCCTACCCACGGTGTACGGTGGCGCCGTCCGGCGGCGCGGCCGACCGGGTCGCCCGAACCGGACGTTTCCCGCCCACGAAACCCGGAGCGCGGACGGCGCGTTACGTTGGACATCCGGACCGCCCCTGGTCCGGCTGGTGCAACACAGCCTGAAACGGGCATAGGTAAGACGGCCCGGGCACGGGCTGGACGCAGGAGTGAGGTCGGAGAGAGACGTGCCGAGCAACGCTGGAACCACCCGTCTGGTCATCGTCGAGTCACCGGCGAAGGCCAAGACGATCTCGGGCTACCTGGGCCCGGGGTACGTCGTGGAGGCCAGCTTCGGCCACGTCCGGGACCTGCCCCGCAACGCGGCCGACGTGCCGGCCAAGTACAAGGGCGAGCCGTGGGCGCGGCTCGGCGTCGACGTCGACAACGGCTTCCACGCGCTCTACGTGGTCTCGGCGGACCGTAAGCAGCAGATCAGCAAGCTGACCAAGCTGGCCAAGGAGGTCGACGAGATCTTCCTGGCGACGGACGAGGACCGCGAGGGCGAGGCGATCGCCTGGCACCTGGTGGAGACGCTCAAGCCCAAGGTGCCGGTCAAGCGGATGGTCTTCCACGAGATCACCAAGCCCGCCATCCAGGCGGCGGTGGCCAACCCGCGTGAGATCGACCGGGACCTGGTCGACGCCCAGGAGGCCCGGCGCATCCTCGACCGGCTGTACGGCTACGAGGTCTCCCCGGTGCTGTGGAAGAAGGTCATGCCGAAGCTCTCGGCGGGCCGGGTGCAGTCCGTGGCGACCCGGATCGTGGTCGAGCGGGAGCGGCAGCGGATGGCCTTCCGCACCGCCGAGTACTGGGACATCCTGGCCAGCCTCGCGGTGGTGAACCCCGGTGACGGGCCGCGGGCGTTCAACGCCACGCTGATCGCGCTGAACGGCGACCGGATCGCCACCGGCAAGGACTTCGAGCCGACCACCGGCCGGGTGAAGGCCGGCGCGGGTGTGGTCCACCTCGACGAGGGCGGGGCCAGGGGCCTGGCCGCCCGCCTGGCGGGCCGCCCGTTCACGGTCACCCGGGTCGAGGAGAAGCCCTACCGCCGCCGCCCGTACGCGCCGTTCATCACCTCCACCCTGCAGCAGGAGGCGGCCCGCAAGCTGCGGTTCTCGTCCCAGCAGACGATGCGCACGGCGCAGCGGCTCTACGAGAACGGCTACATCACCTACATGCGTACCGACTCGGTGAACCTGTCGGAGACCGCCGTCGCGGCGGCCCGCCGGCAGATCGTCGAGCTGTACGGCGAGCGCAGCGTGCCGCCGGAGCCGCGCCGCTACACCGGCAAGGTGAAGAACGCGCAGGAGGCGCACGAGGCGATCCGCCCGGCGGGCGACAACTTCCGCACCCCGGGCGAGGTGGCCAAGGAGCTGTCGGCCGAGGAGTTCAAGCTCTACGAGCTGATCTGGCGGCGCACCATCGCCTCGCAGATGACCGACGCGGTCGGCTCCAGCGTCTCGGTGCGCATCCGCGCGGTCTCCTCCGCGCAGGAGGAGGCCGACTTCGGTGCCACCGGCAAGACCATCACCGACCCGGGCTTCCTGCGCGCGTACGTCGAGTCGAGCGACGACGAGAACGCCGAGGCCGAGGACGCCGAGCGGCGGCTGCCCACCCTGGTCAAGGACCAGCCGCTGACCGCCGAGGAGCTGGCCGCGCAGGGCCACCACACCCAGCCGCCCGCCCGCTACACCGAGGCGTCGCTGGTCAAGGCCCTCGAGGAGCTGGGCATCGGCCGCCCGTCGACGTACGCGTCGATCATGCAGACCATCCAGGACCGCGGCTACGTCTTCAAGCGCGGCCAGGCGATGATCCCGTCGTTCCTGGCGTTCGCGGTGATCGGGCTGATGGAGCAGCACTACCCGCGCCTGATCGACTACGACTTCACCGCCAGCATGGAGAACGAGCTGGACGAGATCGCCGGTGGTGACCACGCCGCGGTGGACTTCCTCACCTCGTTCTACTTCGGCAGCGCCAACGGCACCGGCGACCAGGCCATCGCGCACGCCGGTGGCCTCAAGAAGCTGGTGACGGAGAACCTCAGCGACATCGACGCGCGCAGCGTCAACTCGATCCCGCTCTTCACCGACGACGAGGGGCGCGAGGTCGTCGTGCGGGTCGGCCGGTACGGGCCGTACCTGCAGCGGGCGCTGCCGGGCGAGCCGCCGGCGGCCGCCGCCGAGGGCGAGGAGGGCGGCGCCTCCGGCGACCGGGCACCGATCCCGGAGGGGCTGGCGCCCGACGAGTTGACCCCGGAGAAGGTGCACGAGCTGTTCCTGGGCGGCGGGGGCGAGCGCAAGCTCGGCGACGACCCGGCCACCGGCGAGCCGATCGTGCTCAAGTCCGGCCGGTTCGGCCCGTACGTGGCCAGTGGCGAGCGGAAGTCGTCGCTGCTGCGCTCGCAGTCGCCGGACACGCTCACCCTGGACGAGGCGCTGAAGCTGCTCAGCCTGCCCCGGCTCGTCGGCAAGGACGCCGAGGGCAACGAGGTCTTCGCCAACAACGGCCGCTACGGCCCGTACGTCAAGCGCGGTGACGAGTTCCGCTCGCTGGACTCGGAAGAGAAGATGTTCACGGTCACGCTGGACGAGGCGCTGGCGCTGCTGGCCGCCCCGAAGACCCGCCAGCGCCGGGCCGCCGCGCCGCCGCTGCGGGAGGTGGGCACCGACCCGCTGACCGAGAAGCCGCTGGTGATCAAGGACGGCCGGTTCGGGCCGTACGTCACGGACGGGGAGACCAACGCGTCGCTGCGGCGCGGGCAGACGCCGGAGGCGCTGACCCTGGAGGAGGCCTCCGAGATGCTCGCCGAGAAGCGGGCGAAGGGCCCCGCGCCGAAGAAGAAGGCGGCAGCCAAGAAGGCCGCCCCGGCCAAGAAGACGGCGGCCAAGAAGACCGCTGCCGCCAAGTCCACCACCGCCAAGAAGACGACAACCGCCAAGGCCACCCCGGCCAAGAAGGCGGCCCCCAAGAAGGCACCCACCTCCGCCGAGTAACAGGTCCCTCCGAGGAGATCTTGGAAGCTTTCGGCCCGGAGGCCGTTTCCTTCCAAGATCTGCGAGGGAGGGCCGTCAGGCGCCGAGGATGTGGGTCAGGTGGGGGTTGGTGAAGCGGCGGTGGGGGTCGAGGCGGTCGCGGACGGCCAGGAAGTCGGCGAACCTCGGGTACGCGGGAGCCAGTGACGCCGCGTCCCGGTAGTGCAGTTTGCCCCAGTGCGGCCGGCCG
Source organism: Micromonospora sp. NPDC007271 (assembly GCF_040634005.1). Taxonomy (NCBI): domain Bacteria; kingdom Bacillati; phylum Actinomycetota; class Actinomycetes; order Micromonosporales; family Micromonosporaceae; genus Micromonospora; species Micromonospora sp. NPDC007271. Next base: position 12,786 of record NZ_JBEYER010000036.1, on the reverse strand, counting down.
CCCAGCTCCGTCGCCACCTCCTCGAACGCGCGGAAGTACGGTTCGAACGGCATGCCCACGTACTGGTGGATGGCGAGGTAGACCGAGTCCCGCCCGTACCCGTGGGAGAGCCAGATGTCGTCGGCGGCGGTGAACCGCACCTCGACCGGGAAGAGCACCTTGAACGGCAGCCCGTCGACGATGCGGCGCAGCGCGGCCAGCGCCTCCGGCAGCGTGGCACGGGGCAGGGCGTACTCCATCTCCACGAAGCGGACCCGGCGCGGGGTGCAGAAGACCCGGTCGGAGCGGCCGGTGTAGGTGCGTTCGGTGAGCGCCCGGGCGGAGATCGCGCTGATCCCCGGGGCCAGCGCCGGCACGGCGCGGCCCAGCCGGCAGGCCCCGGCGAAGACGGTGTTGGCCAGGAAGTCGTCGTCCAGCCAGCCGCGCCAGCGGGACAGCGGCCGGTCGTCGGCGGGCACCCGGTCGTTGGTCTTGACCTGCACCCGGTCGGTGTACGGGAACCAGTAGAACTCGACGTGGTCGTGCTCGCCGACCAGCGCGGGTAGGTCGGCGAGCACCGAGTCCAGCTGCGCCGGCCGTTCGTGGGCGCGGAGCACGAAGGCGTCGACGCAGCGCAGGGTGACCTCGACCAGCACCCCGACCGCGCCGAGTCCGACCCGGGCCGCGGCGAAGACGTCGCGGTGCGCGTCGGCGGAGCAGCGCAGCACCTCGCCGGTGCCGGTGACCAGGGTCAGCGCGGTGACGAAGGTGGACAGACAGCCGAGCCGCGCGCCGGTGCCGTGGGTGCCGGTGGAGAGCGCCCCGGCGACGGTCTGCGCGTCGATGTCGCCGAGGTTGGGCAGGGCCAGGTTGTGGGTGGCGAGCAGTTCGTTGAGGGCGTGCAGAGTCATCCCGGCCGGTAGGGTGACCAGCCGGCGGGCGGTGTCCACAGTGACGTCGGTGGCCAGGTCGGACAGGTCGAGCCGGTGCCCGTCGGTCAGGGCGGCCCCGGTGAACGAGTGCCCGCTGCCGACGGCCCGGATGGTCCGGCCGGCGTCGGCGGCGGCCCGGACTGCCTCGACGACCTCGTCGACGGTCCGGGGGTGCGCCACCAGGGCGGCGGTGCTGCGCTGGTTGCCGGCCCAGTTGGACCAGGCGGCTGGCGTACCGGCCATGGACGCTCCTCGACATGAATACGAACTGAATTCATATCAGGAACGTTGTGCCTGGTAAATACCGTAATCGAGGCTTGCTCGTTGTACCGGTAGTCACAGTCTGGTGACGTGCAGATATGTTCATCCGTCGAAGGGGGGTGGCGCCGAGTGTCCACACCAGCCGCCACGACCGGGCCGCTGCGCAGGGTACCGGTGCAGGGTCGAAGTGTCGCGCGGGTCCAGCGGATGCTGGACGCCTGCGCCGAGCTCGTCGACGAGGTGGGGTACGAGGGTTTGACCACGACTCTGCTCGCCGAACGTGCCGAGGTGGCGATCGGATCGGTCTACCAGTTCTTTCCGGACAAGCGGGCGATCGTGCAGGCGCTGACCCTGCGCACCATGGAGTCCTACCTCCAGCGGCTCGACGAGCGCTTCGCCTCCGACGACCTGACCTACTGGTGGGACGGCGTCGACGCGGCGATCGACGAGTACATCTCGATGCACCGCACCGTTCCGGGGTTCCGTACCCTGCACTTCGGCGACGTGGTCGACCTGCACCTGCTCGACGAGCAGCGGGACAACAACGGCGTGATCGCCGACCAGCTCGCCCGCGTGCTCACCGAACGGTTCGGCCTGGCCGACGTACCCGATCTCCGGTTCGCCCTGGAGATCGCGGTGGAAGCGGCCGACGCCCTGATCAAGCTGGCGTTCCGCCGCCGGCCCGAGGGCGACGAGCGGGTGCTGGCCGAGGCGAAGGCGCTCATCCGGGAGTACCTGCACCGGCAGGTCAACGCCCGAACCGAGGCGGCCCAGTCGGGCTGAACCAGGCGTGGCCGGCCCTGCCGGCGCGCGTAACGGTGCGGTGCCCGGGGTGCGACCGGGCGCGACGAGCAGCGGCGGGTTCCCGAGGTGCGCCGGGGCCCGCCGCCACCTTTTTCCGGGCCCGATCACAGGAACGCGCGGCCCTCGCCCCGGTAGGTGGGCACGGTCGCGACCACCTCGTCGCCGTCGACCAGGTGCAGCTCGTTGACCCGTTCGCACAGTTCGCCGGCCTTGGCGTGACGGAACCAGACCCGGTCGCCCACCCGCAGGGTCGTCGCGACCGCACCCGTGACCGGCGTCTGCACCTCACCGGCGCCCTCGGCCCCGAGCAGGCTGAGCCCCGCCGGCAGCCACGGGCGCGGTAGCCGGCTCTCGCCGGCCGCACCCGAGGCGATCCAGCCGCCGCCGAGCACGGTGGCCAGCCCGGGCGCCGGCCGGCGGACCACCGCGCAGGCGAAGAACGCCGCCGGAGTGGGCCGCCAGGCACGGTACGCGTCGAAGAGCGTCGGCCCGTACAGCCCCGACCCCGCGGTGATCTCGGTGACCGCGGGGTCGGCGCTGGTGGTGGCCACGCTGCCGGTGCCGCCGCCGTTGACGAACTCCAGGTCGGCGTGCTCGCGTACCGCGGCGACCGCCGCCGCCCGCCGGTCCAGCAGTTCCCGGTACGACCCGCGCTGGGCGACCCGGATCGCCGCGCCGCGTACCGCCTGCCCGGGTGGCGCGTCGCCGAGCCCGGCGATCTGCGCCTCGTACGACATCAGGCCGACCAGCCGGAAGCCCGGCCGGCCGGCGACGGCGGCGGCGAACGCGCCGGCCGCCCGGGCACTGTGCACCGGGGAGCGGCGGACGCCCAGGTGCACCCGCCCGCCCAGCGGCCGCCAGGAGGCGTCCAGGTCGAGGCAGACCCGCAGCGGCGGCTGCCGCCCGGGCGGGCGCACCGCGTCGACCAGGTCGAGCTGACCGGGGTCGTCGACCATCAGCGTGACCACCGCGGCGAGCGCCGGGTCGGCGGCCAGCTCGGCGAGCGCCCCCCGGTCGGCCGTGGGATACGCCACCAGCACGTCGTCGCTGAGGCCGGTGCGGGCCAGCCAGATCGCCTCGGGCAGGGTGAACGCCAGCACGCCCCGCCAGCCGGGGCGGCCCAGCACCCGGCTGAGCAGGTCCCGTGCCCGGACGGACTTGCTGGCCACCCGGAGCGGCTTGCCGGCGGCCCGGCCGACTAGCGCGTCCGCGTTGGCGTGGAAAGCGGCGAGATCGACCACGGCGTACGGCGGGTCGAGGTGTGCGGTCGCCCGGTCGAGGCGATCGCGAAGTTTGTCACGATCAGTGGCCACGTCTGCACGCTAACTGTCTGGGCGTCAATGCGAAATACCCTCGCTTATGTCCGGGCTGCGGGCGGTGGTGCCGGCGGCCTAGGCTCGGCGAGCAGGCGAATGTCGCTCCGGAGGGCGTTCTCGCCGCGACTAGAGTGTTCCACCGGGGATGCCCAGCTCTGGGCCGGCACGTGGAGGTACGGCCATCGAAAGCCAGAACAACGGCGAGTCGCCCGGCGTGTCGTCGCCCGCGGCTCAGGCCGACCGGTCCGGAGCCGCCGCCATCCGCTCGGTGCTGCGCATCCGGCCGTTCCGCCGGCTGTGGATCGTGCTCGGCGTCGCCTCCTTCGGTGACTGGCTCGGCCTGCTCGCCACCTCCGTGTTCGCCGCCGCCCAGGTTTCGGGCAGCACGGCGAAGGGTGCCGCCTTCGGCGGTGTGATCGCGATCCGGCTGCTCCCGGCGCTGGTGCTCGGCCCGGTGGCCGGCGTCTTCGCCGACCGCTTCGACCGGCGCTGGACGATGGTCATCTGCGACCTCCTGCGCTTCGTCCTCTTCGCCTCCATCCCGCTCTACGCGCTCACCGGCGCCAGCGGCGGGCTGGTGGTCACCTGGGCGGCGATCGCGACCTTCCTGATCGAGACGGTCACCCTGCTGTGGATCCCGGCCAAGGAGGCCGCGGTCCCCAACCTGATCCCCCGCGCCCGGCTGGAGACCGCCAACCAGCTCACCCTCATCACCACGTACGGCATCACCCCGATCGCCGCCGCCCTCGTCGCCGCGGTGCTCGACCGCAGCGTCCGGGGGGTGACCGGCGGCCAGATGCCGTCCTGGGCCGAGCCGGCGCAGCTCGCGCTCTGGGTCAACTCGTTCTCCCGGCTCGCCACCGCGCTGGTGGTCGTCTTCGGGATCAGGGAGATCAGCCAGGTCCGGACGGGCGAGCGCGAGCCCACCGAGCAGAGCATGGTGCGCCAGTTCACCGAGGGCTGGCGGTTCATCGGCCAGACCCCACTGGTCCGCGGCCTGGTGCTCGGCATCTTCGGCGCGTTCGCCGGCGGCGGCATCGTGGTCGGCACGGCCAAGTTCTTCGCCGCCTCGCTCGGCGCCGGTGACGCCGCGTTCTTCCTGCTCTTCGGCGCGATCTTCATCGGCCTGGCGATCGGCATCGGGGCCGGCCCGATGATCGTGCGGGACATGTCCCGGCGGCGCTGGTTCGGCATGAGCATCGTGCTGGCCAGCGCCTCGGTGCTGGTGCTCGCCTTCGCGATCCATCTCTCCATGGCGATGCTCGGCGCGATCCTGGTCGGCGCGGGCGCCGGCATGGCCTTCCTGGCCGGCACCACCCTGCTCGGCGGCGAGGTCGCCGACGAGGTGCGCGGCCGGGTCTTCGCGGTGGTGCAGATCGGCACCCGGCTGGTGCTGATCCTGGCCATCGCGCTGAGCAGCATCCTGGTCGGGGTCGGCGGCTCGCGCCGGCTGACCATCGCAGACCTGGGCGTCTCGGTCTCCTCGACCCGGCTGCTGCTGCTCGCCGCGGGCGTCGCCGGCATCTTCGCCGGGATCAGCGCGTTCGGCCAGATGGACGACAAGAAGGGCGTACCGGTCCTCGCCGACCTGTGGGGCTCGATCCGGGGCCGCCCGCTGATGCCGGCCGAGCCCTTCGTCTCCAACGGCCTCTTCGTCGTCTTCGAGGGCGGCGAGGGCGCCGGCAAGTCCACCCAGCTCGCCGCGCTCGCCGACCGGCTGCGGGCGCAGGGGCGGGACGTCGTGGTCACCCGCGAGCCTGGGGCCACCGCCGTGGGCGAGCGGATCCGCGCGCTGGTGCTGGAGACCGAGGGCGTCGAGGCCCCGTCGCCGCGCGCCGAGGCGCTGCTCTACGCCGCCGACCGGGCGCACCACGTCGCCACCGTGGTCCGGCCGGCGCTGGTCCGGGGCGCCGTGGTGATCAGCGACCGGTACGTCGACTCGTCCCTGGCCTACCAGGGGGCCGGCCGTACGCTGCCGGCGCAGGAGGTCTCCTGGCTCTCCTCGTGGGCCACCGGCGGGCTCAAGCCCGATCTGGTGGTGCTCCTCGACGTCGAGCCGCACACCGGCCTGGCCCGGGTCGAGTCCCGCCGCCAGGGCGCCGACCGGCTGGAGGCCGAGTCGATCGCGTTCCACGAGCGGGTCCGGTACGCGTTCCTCGACCTGGCCGCCGCCGACCCCAAGCGCTACCTGGTGCTCGACGCCTCCCGGCCGGCCGAGGAGATCGCCGAGGCGGTCGCCCGGCGGGTGGACGAGTTCCTGGTCGACCCGGCCGGCATCGTGCACCCGCGCCCCGCCCACGGCCCCGACACCACGGTGCAGCCCGAGTTATCCGACGCGGAGCTGGTGGCCATGGAGCGCTCTCCCTGATGGCGGACGTCTTCGCCGACCTGGTCGGGCAGGACGAGGCGGTGGCGATCCTGCGCCGCGCCGCCGCCTCGGCCGCCGCGCTGCTGCACGCCTCCACCGTGCCGGCGGCCCGTGCCGGCGGCCCGGCGGCCGATGCCGCGCCCCCGGCCGGCGCGGCACCGGACCCGACGGCGGGCCCAGCCGCCGCCGGAGCGGGGGCCGGCCCCGGGGCGGGCATGACCCACGCCTGGATCTTCACCGGGCCGCCCGGCTCCGGCCGCTCCGTGGCCGCGCGGGCCTTCGCCGCCGCGTTGCAGTGCGTGCACGGCACCGGCTGCGGCGGGTGCCCCGGCTGCCACACCACGATGACCGGTACCCATGCCGACGTCCGGCTGGTGGTGCCCGAGGGGCTCTCCATCGGCGTCGGCGAGATGCGCGCGCTGGTGCTCCGGGCCGCCAGCACGCCGTCCGGCGGACGCTGGCAGGTCGTGATCATCTCGGACGCCGACCGGCTCACCGAGGCGGCCGGCAACGCGCTGCTCAAGGCGATCGAGGAGCCCCCGCCCCGTACCGTCTTCCTGCTCTGTGCCCCGTCCACCCACCCGGACGACGTCTCGGTGACCATCCGGTCGCGCTGCCGGATCGTAGCGTTGCGGCAGCCGCCGGCCGCCGCCGTCGCCGAGGTGCTCGTACGCCGGGACGGCATCGCGCCCGACGTGGCCGAGTGGGCCGCGGCGGCCGCGCAGGGGCACGTGGGCCGGGCCCGGCGGCTGGCCCGCGACCCGGAGGCCCGGCAGCGCCGCGACGCGGTGCTCGCCGTGCCGCGCCGGCTGACCGGGGTGGGTGCGGCGTTCGACGCCGCCTCCGCGCTGATCGAGGCGGCCGAGGCGGAGGCCGCGGCGTCGGTCGCCGAACTCGACGAGGGGGAGCGGGCCGCGTTGCAGACCGCGCTGGGCGCGGGCGGGACCGGCCGGGGCGCGGCTGCCGCGATGCGGGGCGCCGCCGGCCAGCTCAAGGACCTGGAGAAGCGGCAGAAGTCGCGGGCCACCCGGGCCCAGCGGGACGCCCTCGACCGGGCGCTGGTCGACCTCGCTGGCTTCTACCGGGACGCGCTGGCCAGCGCGCTGCGGGCACCGGTCGCCCCGGTGCACACCGACACCGCGGCGCTGGCCGAGGCCGGCGCGCAGAAGTGGGCCGCCGAGGGGGCGCTGCGCCGGCTGGAGGCCGTGCTGGAGTGCCGGGCGGCGATCGAGGCGAACGTCAAGCCACGGATCGCGGTGGAGGCGATGATGCTCGCCCTCTGGAAGGGCTGAAGCCCGGCCTCCGGTGTTGTCCACAGGGCATCGACACGCGCGATTGACGTGCGGTACGGTCCGGTGTGCCGCGGTGACGGTGGCGGCACGCTCAGTGATGGTCTGCCGGGAGGAGTCCGCCGATGCCGCGGGGGGAGATCGACGAGGCCTGGATCGAGGAGGCGGTGCGGCGCTACCGGCGCATCGAAGCCTTGCAGGCCGAGTTCGACCAGGCGGTGGCCACCGTCGAGGTCACCGTCCGCTCGCCCGACGGGCTCGTCGAGGTGGTGGTGACCGCCGGTGGCCGGATCACCGACGTGCGCTTCCTCGCCCCGCTGCACCAGCGCAACCCACGCGACGTCGCCGGGTCGGTGCAGGCCGCGGTCACCGCCGCCGCGGACGCCGCCCAGTGGGCGCGGGAGAAGCTGCACAACGAGACCTTCGCGGCGTACCGGCCGCTGGCGGGAGCCTGACATGGAGATCCTGCGTGCCCTGGCCACCCGGCTCGACGAGGCCAGCGCCACCCTCGCCACCATGGCCCGCACGGTGACCGCCACCGACCCGCCGCACCCCGCCTTCGGCGCGCACGCCGACGGCCGTCCCGGCGAGCTCGGCCGCGCCCTGCACCGGCAGTGGACCACCGCCACCGGCGACCGGGCCCGGGAGGCCACCGTCGCCGCGGCCCGGCTGGCCGCCGCCGCGGCCGCCCTGCGCGGGGCCGCCGACAGCTACGCGGCCACCGACGAGTCCGTGCGCCACCGGCTCGCCCGGGAGGCCTGATGGACGCCCTGGACCGCCTCGCCGAGCCGGGCCTCGACCTGCTCGCCCGGGTCGACACGCTGCTCGCCACCGGCGCGCCCGAGGGGCACCGGCTCTGGCCGCTGCTGCGCCGCATGCAGGTGCTTCCCGGCGCGGCCGTGCGCGAGTTCCTCGACCTGCATCCGGCACCGCTGACCGGTGCCGGGCACGCGGTGCGCCGGCTGATCCGGGGGTACGACGACGCCTGCGCCCTGCTCGCCGATCCGGTCGCCTGGTCCGGGCCGGCCGCGTCGGCGTACGACGAGGCCCGCGCCGCACTGCTCCGCCACCTCGACGAGGGCCCGGAGAGCCTGGTCGGGCGCCTGGAGTCGACCGCCGGATACGCCGACGCGCTCGCCGACTGGGTGGAGGGGAGTCGGCTCGCCCTGGCCCGGGCGCTGGCCGACGTGCTGCGCTCGGCCGAGGCGGTGACCGTGCACGCCGTCACCCGGCCGGGCGGCGACACCGGGCCGGCCGCGGCGCTGGCGGCGGCGGAGATCGCCACCCGGGTCCTCGGTGTGCTCGGCGTGGCGTACGACGGCGCGGAGACGCTGCTGCGCCAGTGGGCGCCGAGCCTGGCGGAGACCACGTGGCGGGAGCGGACGACCGGCGTCGTGGCCGCCAACTCGACCCTGCGGATCGGCTAGAAGAGGCGCGTCCCGGGCAGGGCCCCGGTCGGGTCGACGATCATGGATCGCTGCGCCGGGTGACCGGACGGCGACGGGCGGCCGGGCCGGCACCGTCCGATGGTCGTAGGGTGAAGGGCATGGGCATGCTCTGCGCGGTCAGTTTCAACCGGTACGGGCGTCTCTACTACCTCGACCCCGGCGAGCTGCGCCCGCAGGTGGGCGACAAGGTGCTGGTGCCCACCGACGACGGGCCCGAGGTGGCCGAGTGCGTCTGGGCCGCGCAGTGGGTGGCCGAGGACACTGCCGGCTTCCCCAGGTTGGCCGGGCTGGCCCAGGAGGACGACCTGCGCCGCGACGAGCAGCTACGCCGACGCAAGGCCGACGCCAAGGTCGCCGCCAAGCGGCTCATCCGCGAGCACGGGCTGCCGATGAAGGTGGTGGCCGTCGACCACGTCTTCGGTACGTCGGAGTCCGGCAGCGACCGCACCACGATCTACTTCACCGCTCCGCACCGGGTCGACTTCCGCTCGCTGGTCCGCGACCTGGGGGCCACCCTGCGCTGCCGGGTCGAGCTGCGGCAGCTCTCCGCCCGGGACTCGGCGCGGGTGCAGGGCGGGATCGGCTCCTGCGGCCGGGACCTGTGCTGCGCCACCTTCCTCACCGACTTCGAGCCGGTGACCATCCGGATGGCAAAGGACCAGGACCTGCCGCTCAACCCGCTGCGCATCTCCGGCGCGTGCGGCCGGCTGATGTGCTGTCTCAAATACGAGCACCCGCTCTACGCCCGAAGCAGCGATTATCCGACAACCGGCCAGCGGGTCAGCACCCCGGAGGGCGAGGGGCGGGTCGTGTCCCGGCACCCACCGAGCGAGACGATCACCGTTCGACGCCACTCCGACGGAGCGGTCAGCCGGTGTGCCCTCTCCGATGTCTGCGGTTCCCGTCAGGCGTACGAGGACCGGCCCTCGACGTAGCGTGGCATGCCCCGGTGGCGCGAGCGACCTCCGCGGGCGTTGCTGGTCGCCCCGCGGTCAGCGGAGGACGACGGGGGGTTCGGCCAGGCGGGGCTGCAGGGGGGCCTCGGGAAGCAGCCAGGAGGCGGTGGGGGACTGGTCGGGGTTGAGCCGCCAGGCGTGCGAGACCCTGTCAAGGGCGATCGGGTAGACGGTCAGCGTGCCGTCGGGGTCGAACCGGAAGCGGAGGAACGCCTTCGAGTCCTCGATGCCCTGGCCGGCGAAGAGCTCGTTGACGTTCACCCCGAACGTCCCCGCCACCAGCAGGTAGAGCGCCACCAGTTGGCTGGCGACCAGACCGCTCACCGGCCCGTACAGCACCGCCGCGGCGACCGCCGGCAACGGCCACGGCCAGTCGAAGAAGGGCAGCTTCAGCCAGAGCCAGGTGCCCCCGGCCGCCAGCGCGACATGGGCCAGCCCGTGCGAGACGCCGAGGATCCAGTGCCGGGCGTGCCGTTTCCCGCCGGCGCTGGGCGGCTTGGCGAAGAACGCCGCGCCCAGCATGGTCACCACCAGCATGATCACCAGCGGCACGCTGAACAGCCGCTGCTCCGCGGCGCCCACCCGGTCCGCCGCCACCCCGGCCATGGCCAGCATCAGCAGCGTGTGCAGGGTGCCCAGCAGCGTGGCGAAACCCGGGTTGCGGAACGGCAGGCGGGCGAAGATGCCCCAGCCGTACCGCCGCGAGCGGGCCTTCTCCGGGAAGCGGGCCGCCAGGTCGTACTCGCGGGTGCGGCTGGCCCGGCGGGAGAGTGTGTCGCGCGGCGGCACCTCCAGCCGCTCCGGGAGAGTGTGCGTGGGGTAGAGGTAGGCACCCCCGCCCCCACAGGTGATGAGCTGCCGCTCCGGCCCGGCGTAGCGGGCGTAGTGGTGCAGGTCGCCGGAGATCAGCAGCCGCACCTGCGCCCCGGTCGGGGCGAGGATCGTCCGGATGAAGTAGTCGATCGAGTCGTACGCGGTGGGGTGGTCGGCGGCCTTCACCCAGGTCGGCGCCGGTACCGCGAGGATCACCTTCGACCGTGGGGTGAGCTTCCGGGCGACCTTGTCGAAGTAGGTGAGCTGCGGGTCGTCCAGGTACGACCCGGACTGGTCGTCGAGGCCGAGCAGCCACCAGCCGGCGGGCAGCTCCACCGCGAAGTACGACCGGGACTGACCGGTGCCCCAACCGGCGAAGTACCGGTCCCGGGATCGGACGAAGAGCCGCAGGAAGGCGGTCAGGCCGTCGTACCAGTCGTGGTTGCCAGGGACCGCGAAGATCGTCGGCCGCTCGGGCGGCGCCATCGGCAACGCGGCCTGGTACGGCCCCTTGCACCGGTCCTCGTACGCCGCGTAGGCCGCCGACGGGTAGACCTGATCGCCCCCCATCACCAGCGTCTGCGCCCGGGGCAGCCGGTGCCCGTCGACCGTCAGCTCCGGCTGGGCGAGCAGGTACGCCACCGAGTACGTCGCGTCGAAGCCGTCGCCCAGGTCGGCCACGTAGTCCAGCCAGAGCCCGCCGTCCGGCCCGACCTGCCGGAACGTGTCGTCGCCGAACGCGTTCTGCAGCTCCCGCTTGTCCAGGTACGCCCCGAACAGCATTGCCAGCAGCGTACGCAGGCCGGTGCTGATCAGCAGCAGCGGCGCCAGCCAGGGCACCGGCTTGCGCGGGGTGAAGCCCAGCTCCAGCGGGTCCAGGCTGCGCGGCCGGCGGCCGGCCCGCGCACCGGGATGCGCCTCGGGGATCGGCTGCGGTGGCGGTGCGTGGTCGTCGCTCACCCGGGCAGGGTAGTCCGGCCCGAACGCGAACGGCCTCCCGCGAACGTACCGAACCTGCCTCGATGTCCGGATCGGGGAGTGATCGGGGATACCGGTTCGGCTTCGGGCCGGGGTGTGCCGTACACTTGGCGATCGTTGCCGCCTTAGCTCAGTCGGCTAGAGCGACGCACTCGTAATGCGTAGGTCGACGGTTCGATTCCGTCAGGCGGCTCGGTGCAGAAGCCCAGGTCACCGACCTGGGCTTCGCCGTTTCCCGAGGTCGACCACGCCCCCGCTGGCAGGCGGATCGCACTCGCAGTCCGACTATCCCGCCGCTTTTCTGAACCAGACACGATCGGCGGACGCTGCTGTGGCATTCAGCAGATCGTCCACGGCGTCGCGCGAGCGTCGTTATCCTTCGGACCTCAACCTTTCGTGGGCCTTGCGACGAATCACCCGGTCATTACGATGGCTCGGTGACCGCCGATTCGAGCATGCGGGGCAAGCAGGCGATGATCGTCGGGAGGCACGCCCTGCTCGGATCGCGCATCTCCGGTGTGGTCTGCCTTGCCTCGGCGGTCGCCCTGGCGTTCTTGTTCGTGACGGGCCAGGTGGACTGGCCGTGGTGGGTCGCCGTGCCCGTCGGCGTCCTCTCAGTCCTGATCCTGCTGGTGGTGGGCCTGGCGCTGTGGTTCGGCGCCGACGCGGGGCGCGACGAGACACAGCGGCTGCGTGCCGCCGGGCGGCCCGCCTCGGCTGAGGTCCTGGCCAAGGAGCTGGAGGACCCGCACGACGGCAGTGCCGACTACGCCGTGCTCACCCTGCGCATCAGCGGTGAGGGAGTGCCGCCGTTCGAGGCCGTCTACCGCTGTGACGACGAGCCCGTCCTTCAGGTCGGCGCGCGGCTGAAGGCCATCGTTGACCCCGCCGACAACCTGTTCACCCTGCGCGCCCTCCCCTAGCGCCCGACCGACACCGCAGCCGGCGCGAAGACCCACGACCGGAAGTTGGTGTTACGCAGCGGCCCGCCGTTCGGGGCGGTGAACACCAGCGCGTCCCGACGCTTCCCGGCGACGTGCGCGGCCAGCTCGTCGACGAGGAACCGCGGAATCGGCACCAACCGGCGCTGGTGGTTCTTCGGTGTGCCCTCGACCAGCTCCCCGCCGACCTCCGCGAACGCCACCGCCACCGTCACCCGCCGTCGCAGCAGATCCCGGCGCGACACCCGCAGCGCCGACGCCTCACCCCACCGCAGGCCCGTGTAGGCCAGGAACCGCACCAGCAGCCCGTAGCGCCCGCACGCCTCCGCGAGCCTCGCCACCTGGTCGTGGTCGAGGAACACCGGTTCCTCCCGCACGACCCGAGGCAGCCGCACGCCCGCGCCGGATTCCGGGACATGCGACCGTCCCGCACGGTGTGCGCAAGGGCCAGCGACAGCACCCGGTGCGCCGGCCACGCTTAGGGACGACCAGACCCGAAGACCTCGGGCTCTGCCCCGAACCCCGCCCTCCTCAGAGATGCCGCCGCAGATCACCTCGCCGGACACCACAAGGGCTGGACGGTCTACGACTGCCCGACGAGGAGATCCGCTTCAACGCCAGCGCCGCACCGAAACGACACACCCGGTCTCAGAATCCACAACGACCGCTACGCGGACTCTCGGGGTAGCTCCCGGTGGGGC
>NZ_JBEYER010000035.1:0-63459 GCF_040634005.1 Micromonospora sp. NPDC007271 | reverse complement strand
TCTCAGAATCCACAACGACCGCTACGCGGACTCTCGGGGTAGCTCCCGGTGGGGCGCCTGTTGCCGAGGCGGCGGCCAGATCCAACTCAGCCGCGAGGGAATCCTGCGGTGACTCGCACCGCACCTCGGGAGCGAGTAGCGGGGGATTCACCGGCTCCCCGCTGAGGCACCCGAGGCCCACTATTGCCAGCGCTGCCAAGAACCGAGGGTTAGTCGTCCTTCGAGGCGACGGGGCGGGAACCGGCGCACTCAGATCAATGACGGGCATAGGGCAAGTTATCCGATGGGCAGGCCCGACCGCTCGAACCGGCGCGGGCCATCCACGCGCCACAAGCTGGTCAAGGCAAAGCCTCGGACCTAAAGACGACCTTGTGCGGTTCCCAAGCTGTCAGTCCGCCAGGTCATCCTCGGCTAGGTGGCCAACACCGTCACAGGTGGGGCAAGGCCCGAAGACGCTTCCCATTCCCTTACCCATGCCGGTGGTCTTGACCATGCCGGGAAGCCGCGCAGCACCACGGCATTCCGGGCATCGGCGATGAGCGCCATTCGAGCGAGACACAGGTGGCTGTGCGTCCCGAGATTCTGGCTGCTGCACCCGTCGAGGGTAACGGTGGGAGGAGGGCAGTGTTGGCCTGGCACGCCCGGTCCGGTGACCGCAACGACCAGGACCAGGGCTGATCGATCCCCCGGGTGCCCATCCTCTACGCCACCCGCCCGGCGTCAAGGGCGCTACGCGTCGGCATGCCGATGGCCTCCGGCCACCCGTGACCCCAGACGGGCACCGCAGTTCTGGCACCAGCCCGGGGGACCGCGCAGACTGACTCTCCTCGGCTGTCTGCCCCTTAACTAGGTTCGTCGTTCAGAGACCGACTTTCCCCGCGTGGCCTTCGCCACCACAGTGCTATCGACACGAGGTCGGTGAGTCCGGCGATGCTTGCCAGGACCAGAGCTCCTTCGGCCCAGTCCCAGCGATTCAGGGAAACCTCGGTGTAGAGCCCTACCCGGTAGTCGACGCGGCAGACGCCCTCGCGGGGGATCCCGACGCTGTAGCCCTCGGGTGTCTCAGCAACCCGCTGTTCGGGCACGAGTAGCTCGACACCACGCTCAATGCAGGTACGGCCGGCCACCTGCTCACCGATGACGTAGGTGGCTCCGGCGAGGAGAAGCACGAAGCCACCGAGGATGAGCAGGCCCAACGCAGTCGGTTCATGGGGCCCCGGCCATTCAGAAGAGGATCCCCCACGTGCGAAATCAACTCCTAACGCTCCGGAATCCGTTCAGCCAAGACCGCCAGCCAGGGGAGTGTCAAGTTAACGGCTGATCTTGGTTGTTGAGGTGGTCAGTGGTTGGCCGGGGTGAGACGGCCCTCGAAGGGTCTACTCGGACGCCCGGGAGCGGATGCGGCGCGGGAGCCCTGACCGCCTCGGGGCGGAACCCCTTCGCCCACCGCAGCCGCTGACGACGAGAAGACTCGGTTGGGTGTGGGCGGGATCAGCAGTGGCACAGGACGTGCACGATGACCGCGTCGCCGTCGAGTTCGTCGAGGTAGGCGGCCCGGAACCGGTCGTACGCGAGGTGGTCCGCCCGCCCGTCACCCATCCGGTGCGCGTCCACCCATCGGCCATCCAGGGTGACCAGCGCCGCGGTGAAGAAGGCCTGCCGGGCGGCCCGGTCGGCGTGTTCCTGCTCGGTCCCGGCGAAGTGCGCGACCGGATCCGTCAGCAGCAGGTACGTGCCGAAGTGCGGGTCGCCCAGAATGGCACGCTGGGCCACCTCCTGCACGAGTGGCTGCGCGAGGTGCGCCGCCCGCGCCTCGTCCGCGTCGCCGTAGCGGGTCAGCAGGACGGAGAGCGGCTCGGCCGGCGGGTGCTGGCGGGCCAGTTCGGTCCAGGCACGCCACTGGGCGCGGGCCTCGTCGGCGGCCATCGAGCGCAGGGCGTCCAGGTCGAGCATCCGCTTCGGTCCGCCGTCGCAGCGCAGCCGCTGACGGGGCCGGGTCGTCCCGTCCCGGTGGACCGGGTTGTGGACCAGCCGGGGGTCGCCGTCGTGCTCAGGCCGGACCGGCAGGTCGCCTCGGATGTGCCACCAGTCCCATTCCCACTGCTCGTTGTAGTCGTCGCCGACGTGCGCGTCGTACCGCGCGAGCGCTGCGGCGACCGCGTCGGTCACCTCGCCGTCCGGCTGCGCGGGGAGGCAGACGGTGGCGTAGAACTTGGTCACGGTGCTCCGGGGGCGGCGTGGTGGGGGACGGGTGTGTCGAGGATAGGTGACTCCGGCGCACCACGGAGCGAGCCCAGCGGGCGCGGCCCGGGGGCCGGCCCCACCGGGCCCACTCGAGCGGGGAGGTGGAAGCTCCGCGGTTCGGTCGGGGGTGCTCAGCCGTCCTCGCGGTCCGGGTTCTCCAGCCGGAAGAAGTTGCTCTGCCGGCCGTCGGAGCGCTCCTCCTGGTAGATGAAGTTGAGTCGCCGCTCGTCGAACGTGCGGAACCACTCCTCCCAGCTGATCTCGCGCAGCCGGTCCGCCCGGCCGTTGGCCGGGAAGTCGAACCGGAGTACGCCGGCACGCCCGTCGTGCTCGGTCCCGTCGACCGTGGCCGGTACGCCCCTGCGCGCCTCCGCCCACCGCCGGATCACGTCGTGGTCGGTGGTGACCAGGCTACGGCCGGGCCGCTCCGGCTCGTCGTCGACCGAGGTGACCTCCTGGGCGTACCTGATCGACTTGGAGTTCTGGGAGCCCTTGCGGACGCCGCCGCCGGAGGACCGGCCGCCGCCGGAGGAGCCGGAACGGGAGCCCGAGGCCGACCCGGGGGCGTCGCGCAGGCTCTTCACCAGGGCTTTGACCAGGTCCGGCTTGTGCATGTCCGAGGTGCCGGTGACACCCCGGTCGCGCAGCCGGCTGCGCAGCTCGTCCACCTTCAGCCGGGCGATCTCGCTCTCGTTGATGTCGGGGGTGCTCGGGGTCTGGTTGCCCGGAGGGTTCGTGGTCGCGGTCGAGCCGCTGCCGCGCCCCGAGCCGTTCTTCGTGGGCATCGAACATCATCCTTCCTCGACCCGTGTCCAGGGGTTTCCAGCGCCGCGTGACGCGGTGGGCCGTCTGGAGATCTGTACCCTCAGCCGGCGGCCGAAACGTCCGGCGACCGGGTGCGGCGTGGGGCCGTTCAGGATTGCCCACCCGCGTGACGAGCCGCTATCGTTCCCGGGCCGGAGCCCCCCAAGCTTGAGGATCGTGATGACTTCCGCGGAGTTGACGACCGCTGCCGCCCGGGGAAGCTCCCACCTCGAGAAGGCGGACGTCCCGGTCTCCCCGGCGGGCCCCGGCACCCTGCCGGGCACGGCGACCGGCCGCGAGTCGCACCGGGAGCCCTCGTCGACTCGCTTCCGGGCTGACGTCGCCGGGCTGCGCGCCGTGGCCGTCGGGCTGGTGTTGCTGTACCACGCCGGGCTGCCGTTCCTTCCGGGTGGCTTCGTCGGGGTCGACGTCTTCTTCGTGATCTCGGGTTTCCTCATCACCGGGCAGCTCATAACCGAGATCGAGCGCACCGGCCGCGTCTCGTTGCTGGGCTTCTACGCACGGCGGGCCAAGAGAATCCTGCCCGCCGCGACGGTGGTGCTGGCGGCCAGCGCCGTGGCGGTCCGGCTGTTCGTGCCCAGGGGCGAGTGGCAGGGCATCGGCGGCGACATCGCCGCCGCGGCGATCTACGTGGTGAACTGGCGATTCGCCGACCGTGCGGTCGACTACCTGGCCGCGGACACTCCGCCCTCGCCGGTCCAGCACTTCTGGTCGCTCGCCGTCGAGGAGCAGTTCTACCTGGTCTGGCCGCTGCTGATCATCCTCGCGATCCTCGCGGCGCGGAGGCTCCGGCGGACGAATGTGCGGCCGGTCCTGTGGGTCGGTCTCGCGATCCTGGCGGTGCCGTCGTTCGTCTGGTCGATCGTGGCGACGGCGGCCTCCCCGCAGCGCGCGTTTTTCGTCTCCACGACGCGGTTGTGGGAGCTCGGGATCGGGGCGGGCATCGCCCTGATCGCGACCCGCGCCGCGCGCATGCCGCGGGCGCTGGCCGTCATCCTCGGGTGGCTCGGTCTCGCCGCGATCGTGGTAGCAGCGCTGCTGGTGACCGCGGACACGGCGTGGCCCGGGTACGCTGCCGCGCTGCCCACGCTCGGCGCCGCTGCGGTGATCGCGGCCGGAGCCGCGGCGGGCTCGCGCGGTCCGGTCCTGGTGCTCGGCACGCGCCCGTTCCGGTGGGTCGGTGACCTGTCGTACTCCCTGTACCTGTGGCACTGGCCGATGCTCATCGTGGCCGCCGCGTACTGGGACGATCTGTCGTTGACCCGCGGCATGGCGGTGGCGCTCGCCTCGGTGGTCCCCGCCTGGCTCACCTTCCGGCTCGTGGAGAACCCACTGCGGTACTCGCGGGCGATCTCGAAGTCGCCGCGTCTCGCGTTGAGCCTCGGTGGCAACTTCACGATGGCCGGGATCTGCGCCGGCCTCGCCCTGGTCCTGACGGGCGCGTGGGCGGCCGCCGCAACGCCGAGCGGAGGCCGGTACGCGCCTGGCGCCGCGCTGCTGTCGACCACGCCGGGCACCGCCCCGATCGGCCCGGTGCCGGAGCGGTTCGACTTCATCTCGCCGGACCCCCTGAAGCTCCGCCAGGGGTTCATGGATGTGCCCGTCACCAACCGGGACAAGTGCTTCCAGCAGGTCGCGGGGGCCGAGGTCCTGTGGTGCACCTACGGCAAACCCGACGGGGCCACCACGGTCGCCCTGGTGGGCGACTCCAAGATGGACCAGTGGCTGCCGGCGTTCCAGGTGCTCGCCGAGCAGAACGACTGGAAGCTGGTGATCGCCGCCAAGGGGGCGTGCGCGTTCACCAGCGCCAAGGTCCTCAAGGGCGACGGGTCCGACAAGCTCTACACCGACTGCATCGAGTGGAACAGGACGCTGCTGCGCAGACTGGTCGAGGAGCGTCCCGACTACGTCGTCACCTCGCAGTCGGCGGCGACCGCCCTCGACGCCTCGGGCAAGGGGGCGTCGGTCGACGCGATGGTGGCCGGCGTGCGGTCCTCGTGGAAGAAGCTCGACTCGGTGGGCACGAAGGTCATCGTCCTCGCCAACAATCCCCACCCCGGTCCGGCGATCGTGCAGTGTGCCGACAAGAACCGAAAGCACCTGTCGGCCTGTGCGTTCGACCGCGAGCGCCACGATCAGGACCCGGCCTACCGGATGCAGCGGAAGGCGGTGGCCGGGATGCCCAAGGTCAAGATGATCGACCTGTTCGACGCCGTCTGCCCGACCGAGAAGTGCCCGGTCGTGTTCGGCAACGTCCTGATCTACCGCGGGGGTTCGCACATCGGTGCGGCCTACGTCAAGACCATGGCCCCGCACCTCGCCCGGGCCTTGTCGGACATCGGCGTGCCGGCGCGCTTCTCCCCGTCGAACTGATCGCCGTCGCACCGGCACGGTCGGCGGAGCGCCAGACCGGGCCGGGGCGCGGCGACCGCCGGGCGGCGCGGAGGCGATCAGCCGTAGATGGTCTTGACGTAGTCCGGGCCGTAGTGGCGTTCGAGGTCGGCCAGGCTCGCGGTGGGCGCCTCCACCTCTTTGACCAGCCGGGCCCGGGTCGGCAGGACGTCCGGCTGCCACGTCTCCGGCTGCCACAGCTCGGAGCGGAGGAACGCCTTCGGGCAGTGGGAGAAGACCTGCTCGATGGCCACCTCGATGGCGAGCAGTGGGCGGTGCCCCTTGACCACCATGTCCGCGAAGTACGGCGCGTCCCGGACCAGCCGGGCCCGGCCGTTGATCCGTAGCGTGTCGGTGCGGCCGGGGATCAGGTAGATCAGGCCGACGTGCGGATTGGCCAGGATGTTGCGGTAGCCGTCGGCCCGCCGGTTGCCGGGCCGCTCGGGGATGGCGATGGTCGACTCGTCCAGCACCAGGGTGAAGCCGGGCGGGTCGCCCTTCGGCGAGACGTCGCAGCTGCCGTCCGCGCCGGCCGTGGCGACGAGGCAGAACGGCGAGGCGGCCAGCCACTCCCGGTCCCGCGCGTGCAGCACGGTGCGTTCCTTGTCCAGCGCCCGCTGCATCGGCGGGCCGAGCAGCTCGCGCAGCTCCCCCGGTGAGGTGATCTCCGTCGTCACGTGTTCCTCCCCCGTCCGTTGATGGTGCTGGGGATTCCGGGGCGCGAACGCCCGGCTTCCGCCATCGTCAGCCTAGGTGAGCGCGTCGAACGCGAGGTTTGCCCCCCGGACCGGCGGGTAGGGGCTATCCCGCAGCGCGCTCGGACGCGACCGTTGGAGGCCGGATGGAGAGCCGACTGAAGGTGCTGGGTCACCCGCTGCACCCGATGCTGGTGATGTTCCCGGTGGCGCTCCTGATCACGGCGGTGATCTTCGATGTGATCGACGCCGCCGGTGGGCCGCGGTACCTGGCCGAGGCCGCGTACTGGAACATGGCGTTCGGCCTGGTCGGCGGCGTGCTGGCCGCGGTGGCCGGCGCGGTCGACCTGCTCGCCCTCCCGGCCGGCACCCGCGCCAAGCAGGTCGGGCTCACCCACGCGGCCGCCAACCTCGCGGTGATCCTGCTGTTCGCCGCGGTCTGGGTGGTCCGGTTGAACGCCGACTCCCGGGCCGCCGGGGGAGCCCTGATCGCCATCGAGGTGGTGGCCGTGGCGATCCTCGGCCTCAGCGCCTGGCTCGGCGGGGAGCTGGTGGACCGGCTGGGCGTGGGCGTCGACCGGGAGGCCGACCTGAACGCCCCGAGCTCGCTGCGCCCCCCTTCGGCGACCCAGCGGATCGGAGACATGCGATGACGGAACAGAGCGGCGGGCGCGGCTGGCGCAACCGGCACCAGGGCTGGGGCCCGATGGGCGAGCTGCAGTCGCTGCGGTCCGAGCTGAGCCGCCTGGTCGGTGGCCGGTCCGGCCCGCCGGAGGTCGAGCTGGGTGAGGTCGCCGACGGCTGGGAGGTGGTCGTCCGCCTGCCCGGCGTGGCGCCCGAGGAGGTGGCCGTCGAGTTGGACGACCGGGAACTGTGCGTGCGGGCCCGCTCGGAGGCCGAGG
Source organism: Micromonospora sp. NPDC007271 (assembly GCF_040634005.1). NCBI lineage: Bacteria > Bacillati > Actinomycetota > Actinomycetes > Micromonosporales > Micromonosporaceae > Micromonospora > Micromonospora sp. NPDC007271. The sequence goes on along the minus strand of NZ_JBEYER010000035.1, from coordinate 56,402 downwards.
TGAACGCCGACCAGGGCATCCCGGGCGGCTTCGAGACGCGGGGCTTCGAGTATCGGGTGGACCTGCCGTCCCGGGTGGACCCGGACCGGATCGACGCGGTGATGGATCACGGTCTGCTGCGGGTGCGGTTGCCGCGCGCGGCCCGGCCCGCGCCGCGCACCATCACCGTCGGCCGCACCGGCCCCCGCACCGCCACCGGGGGTATGCGGATCCTGGCCGATCCGGCCGCCGACCGGGAGATGCACCACCCGGACACCACGCTCGACGAGATCGACCGGCCGTAGCGGTCGCATGGCCACCCTCTCGGCGCTCGGCCCGCTGGGCGAGCGCGTGCCCGACGTCGAGCGGATCGCCGTGCTGCGGGCGAACGCGCTCGGCGACTTCATCTTCACCCTGCCCGCGCTGGAGGCGCTGCGGGCCGCGTACCCCGGGGCGGAGATCGTGCTGCTCGGCGCGCCGTGGCACGCGGCGCTCTGGCGCGACCGCCCCGGCCCCGTGGACCGCGTGCTGGTGGTGCCGCCCGCACCCGGCATCCGCGGCGCGGGGCCGGACGAGCCGCCGGTGGCGATGGCCGACTTCCTGGCGGCGGCCCGCCAGGAACGCTTCGACGTGGCGCTGCAGCTGCACGGCGGCGGGGCCAACTCCAACCCGCTCGTCGCCGGCCTGGGCGCCCGGGTCACCGCCGGCCTGCGAGCCGAGGACGCCCCGCCGCTGGACCGCTGGACCCGGTACGTCTACTACCAGCACGAGGTGATCCGCTACCTGGAGGTGGTGGCCCTGGTCGGGGCGGCGGCCACCACCATCACACCCGTCCTGGCCGTCACCGACGCCGACCGCGCGGAGGCCCGCGAGGTGCTCGGCCCACCGGAGCGCCCCCGGGTGGCGCTGCACCCCGGGGCGACCGACACCCGCCGGCGCTGGCCCCCGGAGCGTTTCGGCGAGGTCGCCCGGGCGCTGGCCGGCGACGGGTACGAGGTGCTGGTCACCGGGACGCCCGCCGAGCGGGAGACCGTCGACGCGGTGGTCGCGGCGGCCGGTGTCCCGGTCCGCCCACAGGTCGGCACGCTCAGCCTCGGCGGGCTGGCCGCCTGCTACGCCGGGTGCGCGCTGGTGGTGTCCAACGACACCGGGCCGCTGCACCTGGCCGGTGCGGTCGGTACGCCGACGGTGGGCGTCTACTGGATCGGGAACCTGATCAACGGGGCGAGCCCGCTGCGTGCCCGGCACCGTCCGATCGCCGCCTGGATCACCCGCTGCCCGGTCTGCGGGGTCGACTGCACGCCCGGCATCTACCCGCACCGCCCCGGCGACGGCGACTGCCCGCACCAGGACTCGTTCGTCTCCGACGTGCCGGTGATCGAGGTCGTCGAGGCCGCCCGCGAGCTCCTCACCTGAGGACGACCTCCCACGCCTCGATCTCGCGCTCGGTGACCGTGGTCGGCGACTCCAGGTGATACGCGCCGCTGGGCAGCACTCCCGCGCCGCCGTACCGCTCCAGCACCGCGAGCTGTGCGGCGACGTCCTCGCCCTGGTGCCGCTCCGGCAACCGGCGCCAGAACTCGAAGCCGCCGGAGTCGATCAGCTTGGCCCGGTCGTAGAGCACGCACCCGCCGATCCAGGAGACCTTGTACGCCCGCCAGGCCCCCACCGGCAGCCGCAGCTTCTCGGTGACGTGCAGCAGGTTCGCCGCCGGGTGGATGGCGGCCCGGTCCCACTCCGGTGTGCCGGGACGGACCCGTTCCGGCACCGGCCGGCCGTGCCACTCCTCGTAGTGGACGTGGGTCTCCGGGCGGACGTCGTCGGCGTAGGAGAGGCCGTGCACCGCGTTGCCGACGAACCCGCAGCCCAGTTCCCGGATCGCGGCGACCAGCCGGGCCAGCGTGCCCGGTTCCAGCCAGACGTCGTCGTCGAGGCAGAGCACGTAGCGGGCCGCCGACTGGCCCAGCAGGTACGCCCGGTGCTCGGCCAGCCCGCGCCGGGGCAGCCGCCGGGTCAGCAACACCGGATGGCCCCGGTGGCGCAGCGCCCGGACCATGGTGGCCGCTGCCGGGTGGGCGTACGCCGGGCCGTCGTCGGACTGGTCGCTCACCACCACCCCGAAGTCGGGTACGCCCTCCTGCACGGCCAGCCCGGAGAGGGTGACCGCCAGTTCGGCGGGGCGGTTGCGGGTGGGGATCAGCACGTCGAGCTGTCGGGGACCGCGGAACCGCTCCGGGGTGCCGAGGTCGAGCGGTCGGTTCACCTCGGCCGGCCCGTCCCCTCGCCGACGGGGGGAGTGACCGACTGCGCGCGGATCCGGTCGATGATCGCCGAGGTGGAACGGTCCGGCACGTACCCGAGGGTGCGGACCTGCCCGCCGAGCCGGCGTACCAGCGGCCCCTCGGGCACCATCTCCGGCGGGTAGTCGCCGCCCTTGACGTACACGTCCGGGCGCACCGCCTCGATCAGCTTCGCCGGCGAGTCCTCCTCGAAGACCACCACGTGGTCGACGCACTCCAGCGCGGCGAGCAGGGCGGTCCGGTCCTCGACCGGGTTCACCGGCCGGTCCGGCCCCTTGAGCCGGCGTACGCTGCCGTCCGAGTTGACCGCCACGATCAGCAGGTCGCCGAGCGCGCGGGCCTGGGTCAGGTAACGGACGTGCCCTGGGTGCAGCACGTCGAAGCAGCCGTTGGTGAAGACGATCGACCGGCCCGCCTGGCGGTGCTCGGCGACGAGGGCGCTCAGTTCCTCCGCCTCGACCAGCGTCGGGTGGCCGGAGCCCTCCGTCCCGGCACCCAGCGCGTCCAGCAGGTCCTCCCGCCGGCACACACAGGTGCCGGTGTCGGAGACGGTGATGGTCGCGGCGAGTTGGGCGAGCTGGGCGGCGGTCGGCAGGCTCGCCTCCGCCGCCAGCGCCAGGGTCATCGCCGCCAGGTACGCGTCCCCCGCGCCCACCGCGTGGCTGGCCGGGACCGGGGTGCTGTGGCTGCGCCGGCGCTCGCCGTCGGCCGCGCCGACCACCGCGCCCTCGGTGTCCAGGGTCACCGCCACCACGTCCGCGCCGGTGTGCGCGTGCAGCTCGGCCAGGCGCGACTCGGCCAGCACCGCCCGGTCGACGCCCTCGCCGGCCGTCGCGTTCACGGTGACGCCGGTGCCGGTGACGCTGAGCCCGTCCCCGGTCAGCGCGACCCGGTCCTCGCCGGGGGCCGGCTCGCCGGTCGGCCCGATGAGCGCGCCGGACCGGTCGGCGGACGGCGGGTCGGCGGGTCCCGCGTCGGGCCGGGCGGTGGCCGGCGCGCCAGAGGTCGGGTGCGGGCTGCCCGGCGTCCACTCACCGGTGATGCCCGGCGTCCGCTCAGCCGCCTCGCCCGGCGTCCGCTCACCCGCGCCGCCCGGTGCCGCGCCGACGACCAGCTCGGACGGGCCGTCGGTCGGCTCGGCCAGCGGATCCAGGTGCAGGTCACCGGCGGTGGCTCCGCGAGCCGGGGTACGGTCCCCAGTGCCGAAGCCGGCCGCCGCGCGGGCCAGCAGCCGGGTCGCCTCGGCGAAGCTCGGGGTCACCACGGTGGGGTTGAGGCCGCGCCAGTCGGCCAGGTCGTGCGCGTCGAGTGCCACGATGGCGTACCGGTCCCGGTTGGCGACCAGCCAGGCGCGGAGCGCCCTCGGCAGCGCGCCCAGGCCGTAGTCGCAGACGACCAGGGTGAGCGGCTGATCCCCGGAGGCCGCCCGCAGTTCCTCGGTCGCGCAGTGCAGCGCGGTCAGCAGGCGGGCCACCCCGTCGTCGTCGAGCGCGTCGTCCGGCTCGCCGGAGTCCTCGCGGAGCAGGATCTGGTTGCCGGCGAGCATCCGCCGCTTGACCGGGGTCGGCCGGCCGGGCTGGTTCACCGTCCGGTCCCAGACGCCGGCGCGGTCGAGGCAGTCGTGCAGTTCGTCGCCGGCGGCGTCCGCGCCGACCGGGGAGACCAGCGCGGCCCGCCCGCCGAGGGCGGCGATGTTGACCGCGGTGTTCGCCGCACCACCGGCGGCAGAGATGCGCCGACGCAGGGTGAGGACCGGGGCGGGGGCCTCGCGGCAGAGCCGTTCGGACTCCGCGAACCGCCACTCGTCCAGCATGGCGTCGCCGACGACCAGCACGGGACGCCCCGACCAGCTCTCCACCACGGTGGTGAGCCGGCGATCTTCCGCTGCTGCTCCTGCCATGTCCCTTCGGGTCCCCCGAGGCGGTCCGGCCAAACCTGTATGCGTCCGGCCGGGGGTGCGGCGCGAGCCGGCATTGGTCCGGTCGGCGGGTCACCTCCTGGCCCAGCCTGCGCACCGATTCGGGGGCATGTTCTGCGGTAGGTGGGAAAGCGGGCGCAATGACAGCCCCGGCCCACGGTCGTCCCGTGCTGCACGCCCGTCAGCTCCGCCTGCTGATGTTCGGTCTGATGACCGGGATGCTGCTGGCGGCGCTGGACCAGACCATCGTCGGTACGGCACTGCCCACCATCGTCGGCCAGTTGGGCGGGATCAACCACTACTCGTGGGTGGTCACCGCGTACCTGCTCGCCTCCACCGCCTCGACGCCGCTCTACGGCAAGATGGCCGACCTGCGGGGGCGTCGTCCGGTCTTCCTGTTCTCGATCGGCACGTTCCTGGTCGGCTCGTTGCTGGCCGGCCTGTCGCAGAACATGACCCAGCTGATCCTCACCCGGGGCGTGCAGGGGCTGGGCGCCGGTGGCCTGATGACCCTGGCCTTCACCATCATCTCGGACGTTGTCTCCCCCCGGGAACGTGGCCGCTACCAGGGGCTCTTCGGCGCGGTCTTCGGCTTGTCCTCGGTGGCCGGCCCGCTGGTCGGCGGTTACTTCGCGCAGACCAACTGGCGCTGGATCTTCTACATCAACGTGCCGCTGGGGATCCTCGCCATCGTGGTCTGCTACCACGTCATGCGGTTGGTCCCGTTCGAGAAGCGGCAGCACGCCATCGACTGGCTCGGGGCGCTGCTGCTGGTCGCCGGGGTGAGCTGCCTGCTGCTGGCGCTGAGCTGGGGCGGCACCCAGTACGCCTGGGGCTCCGGCGTGATCATCGGGCTGTTCGTGGCCGGGGCGGTGCTGGGCGTGCTCTTCGTCCTGCAGGAGGCCCGGGTGAGCGAGCCGATCCTGCCGCTGCGGCTGTTCCGCAGCGGCACGTTCGCGTTGGCCAACTCGGCAGGCTTCGTGCTTGGTCTGGTGATGTTCGGGTCGATCATCTTCATCCCGCTCTACCTCCAGATCGTCAAGGGTGCCTCGCCGACCCGCAGCGGTCTGCTGATGCTGCCGATGATGGCCGGCATCATCATCACCTCGGTGCTGACCGGCCGGGCGATGAGCCGGATCGGGCGCTACAAGTGGTTCCCGGTGGCCGGCTCGGCGGTGCTGGTCGCCGGCATGCTGCTCTTCCGGCAGCTCCAGGTGGCCACCTCGGTCTGGGTGGCGTTCGGTTACATGGTGGTGATCGGCGTCGGGCTGGGCCTGTGCATGCAGTCGCTGATCCTGGCGGTGCAGAACGCGGTGGACCCGCGCGACCTGGGCGCCGGCACCTCGTCCGCGACGTTCTTCCGCTCGCTGGGCGGCTCGTTCGGCGTGGCGATCCTCGGCGCGGTGCTGTCGACGCAGCTCACCGGCCAGCTCGCCAGCCGACTGCCGGCCGCGATCGCGCAGCTTCCGCCCGCCGAGCAGGCGGCGGTCGCGGCCCGTGGCGGCACCAAGATCTCGATCAACGAACCGGCGACCATCCTCGCCCTGCCCGCCCCGGTCCGGGCCGCGATCCAGGCCGCGTTCGTCGAGTCGCTGCACCTGGTCTTCCTGACCACCGGGCTGATCGCCATCCTCGCGGTGCTGGTCACCCTGGCCATGCCGAACCACCAACTGCGCGGTACCGGCCCGCAGGGCGCGACGGGCGGTGCCGATCCGCTCGGCGGGAAGGCGGCCGCCCCCGGCGGCAAGCCGCTGGTCAAGGAGTCGAAGGACGAGGCCGCCGCCGACATGGAGTCGAAGTCGCAGACGATGCTCTGACCGGGAGACGGCGCGTGGCGCGGCGGACGCCGGCCGGCGTGGCCCGGCCGTCCGCGCGCCGGGCCGGGCGGGCCGGGCCGGGCCGGGCCGGGCCGCCGGGGCTACTTGAGGATCAGCCGGTTGGTCTGCTCGAAGACGTCGAGGTCGGCGAGGGTCTCGATGACGCTGGCGGAGAGCGGGTGGGGCAGTTCCTCCGGGTGGAAGAAGCGGGCGTCGGTGGTCTCGTCGGTCATCCGGAGCAGGTCCCCGTCCCACTCGTCGACCCGGAACGCGGTGGTGAAGATCTGGTAGGTGTGGCCGTACATGTTGGTGTGGGTGCGGTCGGGGCCGGTGTAGAGGGCGAACGCGCTCACCCGCAGGGCGCGCAGGCCGGTCTCCTCGCGTACCTCCCGGACGGCGCAATCGGCGATCGACTCGCCCAGCTCCATCGCGCCGGCCGGCATCGCCCACTGGCCGTTGTCGGAGCGCTGGATCAGCAGCACCCGGGCGGCGTTGTCCCGGACCACGGCGCGGGCCCCGACGAACATCAGGGTGCGGTCACCGGCCAAAGCCCGTAGTTGTCCCACGTACGAGTCAGCCCACGAGATGCTCACCCGGACAATCTACGCAGCTTCCCGGGCGGGGTCGGCGGTTCCGGGGCTTCCTGAATGTGACGGACGCCACTAACTTGTTACCCATGCGTAGCACAATGATGGACGTCCCTCTCCAGGTCGCCCGGATCCTCGAACACGGTTCAGGTGTGCACGGCACGGCGGAGGTTGTCACCTGGACCGGCGCGGAGCCCCGCCGGATGACGTACGCCGAGGTCGGGCGGGCCGCGGCCCGGCTGGCCCACGCGCTGCGCGACGAGTGCGGGGTGACCGGTGACGAGCGGGTCGCCACGTTCATGTGGAACAACAACGAGCACCTGGTGGCGTACTTCGCCGTGCCGAGCATGGGGGCGGTGCTGCACACCCTCAACATCCGGCTCTTCCCGGACCAGGTCGCCTACATCGCCAACCACGCCGAGGACCGGGTGGTGCTGGTCGACACCACGCTGATCCCGTTGCTCGCCAGGGTGATCGGCCAGCTGACCACGGTGCGGCACGTGGTGGTGGTCGGCGGCGGTGACCCGGCCCCGCTGCTGGCGGCGGCCGGCGACCGGATCGCCGTACACCACTGGGACGCCCTGCTGGCCGACAAGCCGGACGTCTACGACTGGCCCGAGGTGGACGAGCGTGACGCCGCCGCCCTCTGCTACACCTCCGGGACCACCGGCAACCCCAAGGGGGTCGCCTACTCGCATCGCTCCATCTACCTGCACTCGTTGCAGGTCTGCCTGCCGGAGAGCTTCGGGCTGGGCCCGACGGACCGGGAGTTGCCCATCGTGCCGATGTTCCACGCGATGGCCTGGGGCCTCCCGTACGCCGCGTTCCTCTCCGGCGCGTCGCTGATCATGCCCGACCGGTTCCTCCAGGCCGAGCCGATCGCCGCGATGATCGCCGCCGAGCGGCCCACCCTGGCCGGCGCGGTACCGGCCATCTGGACCGACCTGCTGGCCCACCTGGACGGCCACGAGGTCGACACCTCCTCGCTCAAGGAGGTGATCGTCGGCGGCTCGGCCTGCCCGCCGGCGCTCATGCACGCGTTCCACGAGCGGCACGGGATCGACGTCATCCACGCCTGGGGCATGACCGAGATGTCGCCGCTGGGGTCGGTCTCCCGGTCGCCCGCCGGCGTGACCGGCGCGACGGCCTGGCGCTACCGCTACACCCAGGGCCGCATCCCGGCCGGGGTCGAGGCCCGCATCGTCGGCCCGCTGGGCGAGCCGCTGCCCGCCGACGGGGCCTCCGTGGGCGAGCTGGAGGTCCGCGGCCCGTGGGTGACCGCGCGGTACGTCGGGGACGAGGCCCCGGACGAGGAGAAGTTCCGCGACGGCTGGCTGCGTACCGGGGACGTGGGCACGCTCTCGCCGGACGGATACATCAGGCTGAGCGACCGGGCCAAGGATGTGATCAAGTCGGGCGGGGAGTGGATCTCCTCAGTGGAGCTGGAGAACGCCCTGATGGCCCACCCGGCGGTGCTGGAGGCGTGCGTGGTCGGCGTACCGGACGAGCGCTGGGACGAACGGCCACTGGCCACCGTGGTGGTCCGGGAGGGCGCCTCGGTCACCCCGGAGGAGTTGCGGGACTTCCTGGCGAAGTCGGTGGCCCGCTGGCAGTTGCCCGAGCGGTGGGCCTTCATCGACGCGGTGCCGAAGACCAGCGTCGGCAAGTTCGACAAGAAGGTGGTGCGCTCGCGGTACGCGGAAGGTGGGCTGGAGGTACGCGAACTGACCGCGCCGTAACACTTTCCGGCGTACCGTCGCCTGCACAGGTAGGGACGCGTTCCTGAACGACATCCCTCCCCAGAGGGCGGCCCCGGCGTTCGCACCGCGCCGGGGCCGCCCGTCCATGCGGGGCGACCCGCAGGTCCATTGTTGCGAAACTTGTTCGCCTCTGCCCCGATGTCGGCGAAATCCGTTTCGCGTTGTCACGCCTCGGCCGTGGCGATGAGCACCTTGCCGACCGCGCCGTCCTCGACCGCCCGGTGCGCCGCCGAGGCCGCCGACATCGGGTAGTGGTGCAGCGGCAGCCCGGCCTCCTCACCCACCCGGATCGCGCCCTGGGCCACCGCCGCCGCCACGTCCGTCACCGCCTGCGCCTTGGCCGCCTTCGGCTCCGTGTAGACCAGCACGAACTGCCAGCGGGCGTTCGGCACCATCAGCGGTCGGATCGGCAAGGTCACCTCCCCGCCGCCGTCGTCGGCGTACACGCAGACCGCGCCGCCGTTGCGCAGGATCTGCACGTCGGTGGCGGCGTTGCGGGCCGCGGACACCTCGACGATCGTGTGCACCCCGTCGGGCGCGATCTTGCGGACCTCCTCGACCACGTCCTGCTCGCGGTAGTTGATCACGAAGTCGGCCCCGGCCGCCGCCGCGAGCTGCGCCTTCTCGGGGCTGCTCACCGTGGTGATCACGCAGGCGTCGGCCCAGCGGGCGAGCTGGATGGCGGCGTTGCCCACCGCGCCCGCCCCACCCTGCACCAGCACCACGTGATCGCTCAGCGCGCCCGCGTGCAGCTTGTCCGGCATGAACTCGCCGGCGGTGAGGCAGCGGTGCGCGGTCAGGAACGGGATGCCGAGGCAGGCGCCCAGGTCGAAGGAGGCGGAGCCGAGGCGCACCGCGTGCCGGACCGGAACCAGCGTGTACTCGGCGGCGGTGCCCCAGGGCCGCTGCCAGGCGGCCTCCCAGACCCACACCCGCGCACCGATCAGGATCTGGTCGACGCCCTCGCCGACCGCCTCGATCACCCCTGCGCCGTCCTGCCCCGGGATCTGCCAGCCGGCCGGCAGCGGCCACTGCCGGCGGGCCTTCCAGTCCGTCGGGTTGACCCCGGACACGGCCATCCGCACCAGCACCTCGCCGGGGCCCGGCTCCGGGATCGGGCGCTCGGCCAGCTGGAGCACCGAGACGTCCCCGTTGCGTTCGTACACGATCGCCTGCATCGCCGTCCTCTCACCCCGACACGTGCCCGTCGGCTGCGCTACCCGGACGCTCCCTGATCATTCCGATCGGACGCGCCGGGAAAAACGTACAACGAGGTGATCCGGGGCAGGAGAGGTGTGATGCGGGACATACCAGCGGTGGCGGGGCGGGCCGGCCGGCCGGGTCCCGCCCAGCCGGCCCGCCCTGCCGCAGCTCAGCCCGCCGCCACCGACCGCTTCACGTAGTCCATCAGCTCCGGCGTCGGGCCGCCGTGCTCGCTGGCGATCTGTGCGCTGTTCTCCGCGTACATCCGGTAGAGCGAGTCCCGCAGCCCCGGGTCCCCGCCGTGGAACGCCTCCAGCAGCTCCATCCACCGCTGCGCCAGCGCACGCACCCGCGGGTCCGCCGGGTCGGTCCCGGCGTCCAGCTCCGCCTGGACCTGCGCGATCAACCGGGGCCACTCGTCCTGTACGCCGCGGATGGCCGCCTCACCGACCTGCTCCCGCCGCTGCGCCAACGCGGCGAGCTGGTCCTCGGTGAAATAGTTCCGGATCGTGTCCTCCACCTTGGTCACCTCCTCGATCACTGCGAGCAGGTCGACGGGCGCGGCACCCCCGGCGGCGCGTACAGCGGGCACCAGCATGGCCAGCCGGTCGCGCAGGCCGCCCAGCGCGGCGAGCTGCCGCTCCACGTGCGCCAGGTGGTCGTCGAGCAGCCCGGCCAGCTCCGGGCCGCCGTCCCCGCCGCCGTCCAGCAGCACGCCGATGGTCTCCAGCGGCAGGCCCAGCTCGCGCAGCGCGACGATCCGGTACAGCCGGTCCACATCCCCCTCGTCGTAGAGCCGGTGACCGGCGGACGTGCGCGCGGACGGCCGAAGCAGCCCCACGTGGTCCCAGTGGTGCAGGGTCCGGACGGTGAGCCCGGTACGCCGGCACAGCTCGCCGATCCGCCAGGTGGACGCCACGTCCCACTCCCTCTCGCTGTCGCCGCACCCTGCGGCGACAGCAACCGACGCTAGGACCTGACGCCGCGTCAGGAGCAAGTCGTTCAGCCGAGCTGCGCCACCACGTCCGGGGTGAGCGCGTCGGTCGCGGCCAGCGCCGCCGCGATCAACCGGGTGGGGGAAGCGTCCACCACGTACCCATCCTGCCGGACGGTCCGAGCGGTGCTCAGCGGGCCGGGGCGGTGGCCTGCCCGGTGGGGGTACGTTGCGCGGGCAGGCCGATCGGGCTCTGCGGGGGAATGATCGTGCGGCACCGGCTCGCGATCGGGTCGAGCAGCTCGCGCAGCCGCTCCGTACGCTCCGCGCCCAGCGCCCGCCACGGGCCGAGCGCGGCCCGGTCGGTGGCCTCCTCAACCACCCGGAACGCCGCCCTGCCGTGCTCGGTCGGCGTGTGCTCGGCGGTCAGCCAGCCGTTCTCGACCAGGCGCTGCTCGGCGGCGGCCCACTCCTCGTCGGTCCAGCCGCGAGCCAGCTGGTGGAACTCGCGGGACTGGTCGAGCCGGCACCGCCAGGCCACCACCTCGATCGGGTCCAGCCCGGTGGTGACCAGCGCCGCGACGTGCCCGTCGCCCCGGTGCTCACGCAGGGTGGTGGCGGCCTGCCAGAGCCGGGCCAGCGGATATTCGCCCCGGGGCAGCGCGGCGTTGGCCGCGCCGAGCACCCGGCCGGCCGTCTCGACCCGCCCGGCCGCCTCCTCCAGCAGGTCCGCCGCCTCGACGAGGTGCGACTCGGGCAGCTCGTAGGTGAACTCGGCGAGCGCTTGCACGGCACCGGTCAGCCGGGCCCGCAGCGCCTCCTGCGGAGTGGCCAGCCGCCACACCGCGGGCACGGCCCGGGCCACCATGGCCGGCGCGAAGCTGAAGAACGCGGCGATCACCATCGGCGCGTCGACCGGCCCGAACGGGGCGGCCCGGCCGGCGAAGTAGCCCCGCCAGTAGCCGCGCAGCCCGACCGCCTCGTACGCGGCCCGGGCCCGGGGGTGGAAGTAGGTCACCGCGTGGACCGGCTCGAAGTGCATCCACATCAGCCGGGCCAGGCCGGGGTCGTCCAGCGCCACGTGCACCTCCGCGTCGTTGGGCAGGTCGTCGCGGGCGGGTGGACCGCCCGCGATGACCCCGAACCTACTGCCGCAGGGTGACCGGAAGGAAGCCTGCTGTGACCTACTGCGCGGCGAGCACGTCGACGACGAAGCGCAGCGGCCCGCCCGGCCGGCCGCCCACCGACTCGTTGCCGTACGCCAGCTCGCCCGGGATGTCGAGCTGCACCCGGCTGCCCACCGGCACGCCGACCAGGCCCTGGTCCCAGCCCGGGATGACCTGCCCGACGCCGATCCCGAAGGTCGCCGGCTGGCCGTTCTTCCAGGAGGAGTCGAACTCCTTGCCGTCCTTGTAGAACACGCCCACGTAGTTGGTGGTGATCTGCTGGCCGGCCTTGACCGCCGGGCCCTTGCCCTTGATCAGGGTGGTGACGGTGAGCTTCTTCAGCTCGCCCGTGCCCGGGCCGACCTGCGGCTTGGTCTTCAGCGCCGGGTCGGCGCCCTCGGGGAGCTGCGGTTCGGGAGCGGTCGGCTCGTCGGAGGCCTCGGCGGTGGGGTTGGCCGACGAGCTGGCGACGGACTGCTTGTCGTCGCCGCTGTTCAGCCAGACGATGCCACCGACCAGGGCCACCACGGCCAGGACACTCGCGGCGGAACCAAGGATCGCCAGCCGGCGACGCCTCGCCTCGGCGGCCTTCTTCGCCGCCAGTTGGGCGGCCAGCCGTCGCTGCGCCTTGGTGCCCGGGCCCTGGCCCGCCGACCGGTTCTGCACACGCTCGCTCACGTCGACTCCCCTGCTGGGTGGGTGGGTGCGGCCGGGGCCGCTGTCGAGACCAGCGCACACGGTACCCGGCCGGACGCCGCCCGTGCTCCTACGGCCGGTGGAGTTCCGGGCAGCTCAGCCCTCGACGAGCGGGACCGGATGTTGGTGACGAAGGGCGGCAATCGGCACCGGCGGGTACGTTCACCGCCATGGGGATCCTCACCGAAGAAGACCTGACCCTGCTCGCCGAGCCGCAGCTCGCCCACGTGGCGACCATCGAGGCCGACGGCACGCCGCACGTCACCCCGGTCTGGGTGGACACCGACGGCGAACACATCCTGTTCAACACCGCCAAGGGCCGGCAGAAGCACGTCAACATCGCCCGCAACCCGGCCGTCGCGGTCTCCGTCGTCGACAAGGCGAACGACTTCCGCACGCTCTGGGTGAAGGGCACCGCCGAGCTGGTCACCGAGGGCGCCGACGAGCACATCGACCGGTTGGCGAAGAAGTATCTCGGGCAGGACACCTACCCGTTCCGCCAGCCGGGCGAGGAGCGGGTGATCGTCCGCATCACCCCCACCGAGAAGCTCGGTCGGGGCTGACAGGACGGAGGGATCGACTCTCCTGGGTCTGTTGTCGACGCCAACGCCGTGTTCTCATACCGGAACGACGACGTCAGTCACCTGGTCGCGGCGGCCCTCCGTCCAGGCCGCGCTGCCTCCATCCCCGATGCGATGAAAGGTGCAACGATGCGCAGAAGATCGACTTTCCAGCTGGCGGTCCTGACCGCTACCGCCGCGACATTCCTGGCGGCCGGTGGAGCCTCCGCCGGAGTGGCCACGGCGGCACCCGTCACCGCCTCCCCGGGTGCTGCGGCGTGCGAACCGGGCGCCGAGGGGCACAGCGCGGCGCGGGTCAAGGAGGGCGCCACCGCCCAGGAGCCGGCGCTGTACTCGGAGAATGAGGCAAAAGCCTATGGCGTGATCAAGGACTCGCCGCGCCTGCCCAACGGCAGCGTCACCATCCCCACCGTCTTCCACATGATCTCCGACCACCCCCTCACGGCGGCGGAGACGAACCGGTGGAACACCATGATCGCGGCCCAGATGACGGTGCTCAACGACTCGTTCGGCGGCCGCACGGCGGCGGACGCCTCCGACACGCCGTTCCGGTTCTCGCTCGTCGACACGACGTGGACGGTGAACAGCAACTGGTACACGGTCGTGCCGGGCAAGAACGAGCGGGACATGAAGAAGGCGCTGTACACCGGCGACGCCCGCACCCTGAACGTGTACGCGGCGAACATCGGCGGCGGGCTCCTCGGCTGGGCGTACTTCCCGAAGGGCTACAACAACGGCCGGGACTACATCGACGGCGTGGTGATGCTCGACGAGTCGATGCCGGGCGGAACGGCGGGCAAGTACGCCCTGGGTGACACGCTGACGCACGAGGTCGGGCACTGGCTGATGCTGGAGCACACCTTCGCGCACGGGTGCTCCGCCGCCGGCGACTACGTCGCGGACACTCCGCGGGAGGCGGCGCCCCAGTTCAACTGCCCGGTGGGCGCGGACACCTGCGCCGCACCCGGGCTGGACCCGATCCACAACTTCATGGACTACACGCAGGACGCCTGCATGAACATGTTCACCCCGGGACAGGCGGACCGGATGAGCGACGCCTGGGTGGCATTCCGGGCCGGTGGCGGCAAGTAAGTGAGAAGGAGGGGGCCCTTGTCGACGCCTCGGTGGTAGAGCGGGGCCCCCTCCTGACGCCCACGCTGGGCTCAGGCTGTCTTGCGGGGGGCGGCCTTCTTGGCGGCCTTCTTCGCGGGGGCCTTCTTCTCCGCGGTCTTCTTGGCTGCCGCCTTCTTCGCCGGCTCGGCCTTCTTCGCCGGCTCGGCCTTCTTGGCGGCGGCCTTCTTCGCCGGTGCCTTCTTCGCGGCCGCCTTCTTCTCCGCGGTCTTCGTCGGCGCCTTGGTCGTCTTCGCCGCCTTGGCCGCCTGCTGCGCCGACCGTGCCGACGTGATCGGGGTCGGCTCGGCCCCGCCGCCCGCCGGCGCCTCGCCCCGCGCGGCCCGCGCCCGCTCCACCGACGCCTTCAGCGCGGCCATCAGGTCCACCGCGGCGGCCGGTGCCGCCTCTTCCTCCTCCGGCTGGACCACCTCGCGCCCCTCGATCTTTGCGTCGATGACCTCCTGCAACGCCGCCCGGTAGTCGTCGGTGAAGGCGTCCGGCTCGAACTCGCCGGCCATCGAGTCGATCAGCGAGCTGGCCATGGCCAGCTCCGGGGGGCGGACCTTCAGGTCCTCGTCGAGGAAACCGAAGTCCGGGGTACGCACCTCGTCCGGCCAGAGCATCGTGTTGAGCAGCAGCACGCCCTCGCGTACCCGCAGGGTGGCCAGCTGCTCCCGCTGGCGCAGGGCCACCTTGACGATCGCCACCCGCTCCGAGTCGGTCAGTGCGTCGCGCAGCAGTACGTACGGTTTTGTGGCCGAGCTCTCCGGCTCCAGGAAGTACGCCTTGTTGTAGAGGATCGGGTCGACCTGCTCGGCGGGGACGAACTCCAGCACGTCGATCGCGTGCGAGGTGGTCAGCGGCAGCTCGGCGAAGTCCTCGTCGGTGAGGATGACCATTTCGCCGCCGCCGATGTCGTACCCCTTGGCGATGTCGTCGTAGCTGACCTCCTCGCCGCAGACCTGGCAGGTGCGCTTGTAGCGGATGCGGCCGCCGTCGTCGCGGTGCACCTGGTGGAAGCGGATGTCCTTCTCCTCGGTGGCCGAGTAGACCTTCACCCCGATCGACACCAGGCCGAACGACACCGCTCCTTTCCAGATGGCCCGCATTCCGCGCTCCTCTCCCCGGTTCTGACCAGAATCGCAAATGATCGAACGAGACGCACGCGCTTCCGCCGGCAACTACAGTCAGGAGGTGCCCGGCGCGCCGTTGAAGCCGATGCTCGCGATGACCGGGCAGCTCCCGGCCGGTGCCGGCTGGGCGTACGAATTCAAGTGGGACGGGGTCCGCGCGCTCGCCGACATCTCCCACGGCGACAAGCACCTGTACGCGCGCTCCGGCGTGGAGATCACCACCGCGTACCCGGAATTGATCCCGCTGGCCGAGCAGGTCGACGACGCGCTGCTCGACGGCGAGGTGGTCCTCTTCAACGAGGCCGGGCAACCGTCGTTCACCGCCCTCGCGGAGCGGATGCACGTGCGGAACCCGGCCAAGGCGGCCCGGCTGGCGGCCACCATGCCCGTCACGTACATGATCTTCGACCTGCTCCGGCTGCGCGGCGAGGACCTGACCGGCCGCCCCTACCGGGAGCGGCGCGCGGCGCTGGAGTCGCTCGGGCTCGGCGCCGCCCGGTGGGCGGTGCCGCCCGCCTTCGCCGACGGCCCGGCCACCTGGGAGGCCGCCGGCGAGCACGGCCTCGAGGGCGTGATGGCCAAGCGGATCGACTCGGCCTACCGGCCCGGCGTCCGCTCCCCGGACTGGGTCAAGGTCAAGCTGGAGGTGACCGGCGACTTCGTGGTCGGCGGCTGGCGGCCCGGCGCCCGCAAGATCGGCGGGCTGCTGGTCGGCGTGCCCCGGCCGGACGGGCGGCTCACCTTCCGCGGCCGGGTCGGCGGCGGGATCGGCGCGGCACTGGAACGCGAGCTGCTGCGCGAGCTGGAACCACTGCGCACCGCCGCGTCGCCGTTCGCCGGGGACGTGCCGCGCGAGGATGCCCGGGGCGCGATCTGGGTAACCCCCCGGGTGGTGGTGGAAATCAAGTACGGCCAGCGCACCCCCGACGGGCGGCTGCGCTTCCCCCGGATCCTGCGCCTGCGCCCCGACAAGCCGCCCGAGGAGGTCGACGATGCCAGCTGACCGGTTGAAGGTGGACGTCGAGGGGCACGCGCTGGAGCTGTCCAACCTGGACAAGATCCTTTACCCGAAGGCCGGCTTCACCAAGGGCGAGGTGATCGACTACTACACCCGAATCGCCCCGGTGCTGCTGCCGCACCTCCAGGATCGCGCGCTGACCCGGATCCGCTTCCCGAACGGGGTCGAGGGCGGCTCGTTCTTCGAGAAGAACGCCCCCGCCGCGACCCCCGGCTGGGTACGCACCGAAACCCTGCCCGCCCCTGGGTCGAGCAAGGGGCGGGAGACCATCGACTACGTGGTCTGCGACGACCTGCCCACCCTGGTCTGGCTGGCCAACCTCGCCGCGCTGGAGCTGCACACGCCGCAGTGGAAGATCGGCGAGCACCCCGACATGATGGTGGTCGACCTGGACCCGGGTGCACCGGCCGCGCTGAAGCAGTGCTGCCAGGTGGCCCTGCTGATGCGAGACCGCCTCGCTCTTGACGGCATCGACAGCTATCCCAAGACCTCCGGCAAGAAAGGCATGCAGCTCTGCTGCCCCATCGCCGGCACCCAGTCCTCCGATGACGTGTCCGCCTACGCCAGGCGGATCGCGCAGGAGCTGGAGAAGGCGCACCCGAAGCTGATCGTGTCGAAGATGGCCAAGAACCTGCGCCCCGGCAAGGTCTTCATCGACTGGAGCCAGAACAACGCGGCCAAGACCACGGTGGCGCCGTACTCGCTGCGCGCCCAGGCGGTGCCGTCGGTGTCCACCCCGCTGACCTGGGACGAGGTCGAGGCCGGCGCCGCCGGGAAGCGACCGTCGACCAAGCCGTACACAGCTGGCGAGGTACTCAAGCGGGTGGAGAAGCAGGGCGACCTCCTCGCCCCGCTGCTGAACGGCGGCCCGGAGCTGCCGAGCCCCTGAGCAGCCTGCGGAGAGGCCGGTGGGTGGAACGCCATGGGTGTCAACGAGCGGATGTGACACCCATGGCGTTCCGCTCGCGAAGGGCCTGGGTGGGCAGGGTGACCGTGTGGGGGCGGTCGGGCCGGCGGTCGGCTCGTTAGGGTGAGCGGACCGGCAGGAGGAGTTTCCCCGATGGCTGTCCACACGCCCGTACCCGTTCCGGCTGACGCGCCCCGGGAGGCCGGCCCTCCGCTGCTCACCTACTGCGACGACGCGACCGGGGAGCGGGTCGAGCTCACCGCGTCGCAGCTCGGCGGCTGGGCGGCGCGCACCGCGAGCCTGCTGCGGGACGGCTGCGGGCTGGGCCCGGGCAGCCGGGTGGCGGTGCTGCTGCCGCCGCACTGGCGTACCGCCGCCGTGCTGATCGGCGCCTGGTCGACCGGGATGGCGGTGTCCTTCCGGCCGCGGGCCACCGCCGGGCTGCCGGTCCTCGAACCGGGCGGCGACCAGCCGTACGACGCGGTGTTCGTGACCCCGGAACGCCTCGACGACTGGCTGGAGGACGTGCCCGAGGGGGTGCACCGCTACCTCGTCGGCACCGGGCCCGGGCCGCTGGCCGGCGTGCCCGTCGGCTGGCTCGACTGGTCCACGGAGGTGCTCCGGCACACCGACACCCCACCCGACTACACCGCCGTCCGCCCGTGGGACCCGGCCAGCCCCGACGGCACCAGCTACGGGGAGTGGCGGCAGTTGGCGTCGGCGATCGCCGAACAGCTCGATCTGCGGGCCGGTGACCGGCTGCTGGTCGACGCCGCCGAGCACGAGCAGCCGGTGAAGTGGCTGCTCGCCCCGCTCGCCGCCGGCGCATCCGTAGTGATCTGCGCGAACCTCGACCGGTCCAGGCTGGATGCCCGGATCGAGGCCGAGCAGGTCACCCGGGTGCTCTCCACGTAGCCTGAAGACGTGGGGCCGCCCACCCCCGGAGCACTAACTTTCAGCCGCACTCGGCGTGGTGCGCCGCGCCTTACGCCACTTGGTGGCATAGGGCAGCACGAACAGGTACAGGCCGGTGAACAGGAGCAGGAAGAGCGGGAGCAGCGGTACGTAGGACACCCAGACGAGAGGCTCCTCCTGTGCCAGCGCGACGAAGGTGACGATGACGGTCACCGTGAAGACGATGGCCAGCCAGCGGTGGATCTGCCGGACCCACTTGTTCCAGTTCAACGGGACCTCCTCGGGATAGGTGGGGCATCCATGGCGGCCACGCTAGTTGCGGCTCGGTGACCTGGGCTTCTCGATTCCTGACCGGAAATTCGTTGACCGTGGGCCGGGCCAGGATGCCTACTTGCCCGTCGGGCGTCGTGCGGCCGGCGGCAGGCGAAAGGGCAGAGGATCATGGCAGGACTGGGCGGGGATGCGCTCACCTGGAAGGAGTTCGGCGAGGAACACCTGGCCGCGCTGACCGGGCTGGCCGAGGCGTGCCTGGCCGCCGACGGTGGACTGCCGCTGTTCGCCCGTCCTCCGCTGCTCCGGGCGCGGCTGCTCCAGACGCGTACCCTCGGCGCCTGGCATGACGGCGGCCTGATCGCGGCCGTCGGGGTCGGCACCGCGCGGGAGCCGGCCACCAGCACCGGCCTGGTGCATCCGGCCTGGCGGGGGCGGGGCCTCGGCGGGCGGCTGCTGAGCTGGGCGGGCGAGCAGGCCGGCGACGCGGACCTGCTGCTGACCACCGAGTCCTGGAACCCGGGCGCGGACGCCCTCTTCACCGCGCACGGCTTCGAGCGGACCTTCACCGAATGGGTGCTGCGGCACGACCTCACGGAACTCCCGGAGGTCGCGCGCCCCGACGGCCTGCGCACCGAGCCGGTGGCGCTCGATACCGACCTGTTCGAGACGTACCGTGCGTCCTTCGCCGACCGGCCCGGCTTCGCCGCGCCTACCGCCGAGGAGTGGCTGGGTGAGCTGCGGGACGACGACGAGTACCGGCCAGATTTGTCGATGCTCGCGCGCGGGCCCGACGGCAGGCCGGTCGGCTTCCTCAACATCCTCGACAACTGGATCGACCAGGTGGGCGTCGTACCGGAATGGCGGGGCCGGCGGGTCGGGGCGTACCTGGTGGCGAGCGCGCTGCGGTCGCTGGCCGACCACGGTGCGCGGGAGGCGTGGCTCTGCGTGAACGAGAACAACCCGGCCGCCGCGCTGTACCGGCGGCTCGGGTTCCGCGACGCCGGCCGCCGCGCCCGCTACCTGCACCGCCGCTCGTGACCGCCGCCGCCGGAGGGCGCCAGGAGCGGGGAAAGGTCTTAGCTTCACTCCGCCTTTGGAACTGATGGCGTAAACGACTCACACGTCCCGGGCGCGAGCCCCGCTGGCGCCCGCTCGTCGTCAGCGGCGGGTGAGCCACGGCGCGCGCCGCGCGCAGGGTGAGCTGTGGTCCACCGGCAGCGCACACCGCCCGCCGCCGTCGGGCAGCGGCCGGTCGCAGAACACCCAGTGGCGTACGCACTGCTGGTCCTCGGCGGAGACGGTCACCCCGCCCGGCTCGACGCGGGCGCTGAGCTGGGCCAACACCCGGGCGGCGGTACGGGCGAAGATCCGGGCGCGGTGCAGGTCGGGCGCGGTCACCGGCAGGTGGATCACCCAGCGGTCGGTCATCGGTAGTGACGGTCCGCGGCCTGGGCGCTCTGCCACGCGCGCAGGGCATTCTTGATGCGTACGTTCTCCTCCTGCACCGCGACCAGGGCGGTCTGCGCGACGGCGAGTTCGTCGGCCACCCGGTGCAGGAAGGAGCGGATCTCGACCGGGTCGAGCCCGCGCCGGCGTACGTTGAAATGCCGCTCGCGGATCTGCCAGGGCCGCAGCGGAAGCCGCCGCCCTTCTTCCAGCGGACGTTGTTCCTCGCGTCGGCCCGCCAGCCGACGGATCAGGTTGCGCACGAGTGATCGCCCTTCGTCGGATCGCGTCGTGGTGGAGGGGGCGGTCTCCGCCGGTTGCGGTCGGCGGAGACCGCCCCGCCCTGCCACCGCAGCCTCGATCGGCGGTACGGCAGCAGGGCCGCGCCTGGGGGTGGCGCGGCGGGTGAGGTCTCGACGGCGATGCGAGACCGGTACGAGAGGCGCCAACCGACCGCAGCGGCACCGCATCACCAGGAGTGACCGTATTGCCACCGAGTCACCTATGTCAAGCATGTCTCTGAGTCAGTGAGTCACCTATGTCACCCATGCTACGTGCGTTGCCCATGCAGGAATGGTTGATCGATACTGGGCGGGCCAACCGACTGCAAGGGGCCTGACGTGCCTATTCCGCCCACAATGGACGAGCTGCTCGACGATCTCCTGAGCAAGATCAAGGATGGGACGTATCCGCCTGGTTCACAGCTGCCCTCCGGGCGGGCACTGGCGGACTCGTATGACGTCTCGCAGTCCACGATCAGCCGGGCAGTGGCGAGGCTGCGGCAGCAGGGCGTGCTGGTCGGCCGCCCCGGCCGCGGCGTTTTCGTCGCGGAGCTCCCACGGCGCTGACCGGCGTGGGCTTTTCCTTCGGGACCCGTGCTCGACCGGCATTCGTAGTCGGGTTACCGACAGAGGCAGCGCTGAGTAGTCCACTAAGGTGCCTCGATGATCGCAACTTCCCGTTTAGCAGCTACCGCGCTGGTACCGATGGCCCTTGTGGGCTGCGGAGCCTCCAGCGACAAGCAACCGTTTGGAAGTCCGGCCGCCTCGTCGACCCCGTCCGTTTCCTCCTCGCCCAGCCCCAGCATGACGCCGCCGACGTCCGCCGCCGCAGCGACGAGCGCTGCTCCCTCGCCAACAGGTCCACTGCGCCTTGGTAACACATCGAACTTGGGGGCCGTCAAGCTCACCGTAGAGGCGTACCGCGAGGGTTCGTCAAATGATCGAGCCGTCAAAATCGGAGCATCAGAGAAATGGGCTTCGGTCGACGTTCGTCTCTGCAACACGTCCGCTGGGCCAATTGAGGTGGATGACGACTACTGGACTCTGCAGTCGGCCGAAAGCACTGAATACGAGAAGGCGAACTTCCAGGACTTCGCCATGCCACAGCAGCCAGTGTATGGCGGCCGCGTCGTACAGCCTTCAAAGTGCACGCGAGGTTGGATCTCGTTTGTTGTGCATCGCGCCGACCCTCCTGCGCTCGCTATCTACAACAACGAAACGGAGCGAGTGGAGTGGACACTCAAACGGTAAAGGCCGGTGCCGTCATCGTGGGCTTCTGCAGATTGCGTTACTGGTCGTTCCATAAATAGAGGCCTAGTAGGCGCGCCGGTACATGTAGGTAAGGGAAGCTAGGCCTGATCGTCGACCGTCCATGGCCATGGCCATGGCCATGGACGCCTCGAGCAGGTCGATGGGGAAGTTGCCGACCGTTGAGATGACCAGGGTGCGTACCTCGCCGGAGCCGAATGCGTCGAAGAGCTGTTCCCGCTTCTTGTCATAACGGAGCGCGCGCGATCGAGTTCAGGTAGCCGCCGGCTTCGTGGAGTCGGTCGATGTAGCCACCGATGACCAGGACTTGCTCGTTGGGGTGGTGAGTCGACGAGGTGCGGACCGCAGGAGCACGAGGGGGACAATCGCTGGGTGCCTTACCCTCGCTGGCATGGCGGCCTGCTCCATATCTGCGATATGGCGGTGTCGGTCTGGTCCGACACCGCCACATCGGCGAAACGGGGCGTTCTCGCTCTCACTGGAAGAGCCGGCCGGGCCTTCGGGAGCGCCCCGGTCTGCCGATGATGGAGTCCCGGCGCCTGCGCCGCACCATGATTGAGTTGGCCTTCCGCTTCAACCCCTTGAGGATTCTGTCCTTCATCGCATGCCTCTCTTCGTCGCGTGTCACAGCCTGCGTACCCGAGGAGGCAGCCGTGATTCGTCAGCGCCGGCCGAGGCTGCCTGGCTGACCGAAACCACCGGGTTCGTGGCCGTGTCGGCGCTGTGCCGACGGCCTGAGTCGTTTACGACATCAGGTCCAAAGCGAGCGCGAAGGACAGTCGCTCCTGGCGTGGCATGGGTAGGGGATCAGTCGAAGCGAGGGCAGCCTCCCCGGCCTCCCGCCCTCGGTCAGGGGCTCCGTACCCCGACTGAGCGGCGCGCGGACATGCGCGGGCCCGGCCCGGATCGGGTGATCCCGGGCCGGGCCGGTTTTGTCGAGGAGTCAGAGGTCGAACGCGGCGAACATGCCGGGCTGGTAGGAACCGCCCTTCTGGTGCACGATCACGGCGAGCCGGTTGGCTGCGTTGATCAGGGCGACCAGGGAGACCAGTGCGGCGATCTGGTCGTCGTCGTAGTGCTTGCGTACCTGGTCCCAGGTCTCGTCGGACACGCCCTGGTGGGCGTCGGCGAGCCGGGTGCCCTCTTCGGCGAGCGCCAGCGCGGCCCGCTCGGCCTCGGTGAAGACGGTGGATTCGCGCCAGGCGGCGACCAGGTGGAGCCGGAGCGAGGTTTCGCCGGCGGCCTCGGCCTCCTTGGTGTGCATGTCGATGCACCAACCGCAGCCGTTGATCTGGCTGGCCCGCAGCGACACCAGTTCCTGCGTGGACTTCGGCAGTGGCGACTGCTGGATCACCATGCCGGCGTTGGCGAACCGCTTGGCGAACTTGACGGCGATCTCGTTGTCGAACAGGTTGAACCGGGTGTCCATCGTTCCGTCCTCACTCGTGGTGTGGCGTTGACGAACACGAGATGCCTGCGATCCGGCCCCTGTGACAGCGCGGTCCGGTGACGCCGGCCACAACCAGTGGCCGGGGTGGCGTCCCGGTGTCACACAAGAGCGGTGCCCGGCATCTGGTGGGTGACGCAGTCGAGAGGAACAGGAGTCACCGATGGTGGGTACGCCGCAGACAGCAGCCGAGGATCGCGGCCGAGGCAGCCGCGACGACCGCCCGGACCAGGCCACCGAGACGTTCCTCGCCCACCGCAACCTGCTGTTCACCGTTGCCTACGAGATGCTCGGCTCGGCCGCCGATGCGGAGGACGTCCTGCAGGAGACCTGGTTGCGCTGGGCCGGCGTCGACCTCGACACGGTACGGGATCAGCGTGCCTACCTGGTCCGGATCACCACCCGCCAGGCACTCTCCCGGCTGCGTACCCTCGGCCGCCGCAAGGAGTCCTACGTCGGCCCCTGGCTGCCCGAGCCGCTGCTCACCACGCCCGACGTGGCGGAGGACGTCGCGTTGGCCGACAGCGTCTCGATGGCGATGCTGCTGGTGCTGGAGACGCTCGCGCCGACCGAGCGGGCGGTGTTCGTGCTGCGCGAGGTGTTCGACGTCGGGTACGACGAGATCGCCGAAGCGGTCGACAAGAGCGAAGCCGCCGTGCGCCAGATCGCGCACCGGGCCCGGGCACACGTGGCGGCACGCCGGCCTCGGCAGGTCGTCTCAGCCGCCGAGACCCGAGACGCGCTCGACGCGTTCCAGCGGGCGGTCGAGACCGGCGAGCTGCAGCGCCTGCTCGACATCCTCGCACCGGATGTCGTCCTGCTCGGCGACGGCGGCGGAGTCAAGCAGGCCGTCCCGCGCCCCATCGTGGGGGCCGACAAGGTGGCCCGCCTGCTGGCCGGCGGATGGGGCAGGGTCGCCGGCATCTCGTCGCTGCGGTCGGCGCAGGTCAACGGCTACCCGGCGCTGATCCTCCACCTCGACGGCGAGCTCGACAGCGTCCTGGCCCTGCGTATCGACGACGGCCTGATCAGCGGGATCTACGCCGTACGCAATCCCGAGAAGCTGTCGCACATGGAGCGGGAAACCGCCCTGCGCCGCTGAGCCCGGCGGCCTCCGAGAACGCGTCGTGGGCCGTGCCGGCCGGCGTTTCGCCTCTTGTCCGATGCCAGCTCCCACAACCGGCCATTGATGAAGCCGGACGGGTGTGCCTGGATGCCCAGGTAGATGCCGGTTTTCTAGCCCTACGTCCGGTAGCGGACCGATCCGCCCCCGTGGTTACGATCTTGTCTGCGTGTATGCCATCGAGGCATCCGGCCGGCGATGGGTTCACGCCGGCCTCCACCTTGCAATCAGGGGGACCACTTGAAGAAGAGGCTGATCGGGTTCGTCTCGGCGCTGGCCATCGCGGTCGGGGGCTCGCTGGCCGTCGCCGCCCCGGCGCAGGCCGCCCCGGCCGTCATGATCACCAAGGTCTACTACGACTCCCCGGGCAGCGACACCCGGTCCAACAGCAGCCTGAACGCCGAGTACGTCCGGCTGACCAACAAGCGCAGCACCACCCTCAACCTCAAGGGCTGGACCCTGCGCGACAAGACGGGCTACACCTACAAGTTCTCGACCGACTTCCGGCTCCCCGCCGGCAAGAACGTCTACATCCACACCGGCAAGGGCACCAACACGAGCGCCCACCGCTACTGGGGCCGCTCCTCGTACGTGTGGAACAACACCGGCGACAAGGCCTACCTGCGCAACACGTCCGGCACCCTCATCGACAGCTGCACCTGGACGAAGATCGGCAACGGCTACACCTACTGCTGACGCCCTGCTGGAGAACGCCGGCCCCTTCGCTGGGCCGGCGTTCTCCGTTTCCGGACCCGGTAGGGCCGGCCGTTTTCCTGGCCGTTCTGGCGAAGCGCCGATGGCTGAGTCGTTTACGCCATCAGGTCCAAAGCGAGCGCGAGGGACAGTCGCTCCCCGCTCGGTCGCCCCGTGGCCCGCCCCAGCGATCCCTCCGTGTACGGCACATGGCGGTGTCGGGGTGGCCTGGAGACCGCGACATGCCGCAAACGGAGTTGATCAAGACAAGGGGGATCAGTCGAACGAGGGCAGGGACGGGCCGAGGACGTCGTCGGCGTCCACGATCGTGTACGCGTACCCCTGCTCGGCGAGGAAGCGCTGGCGGTGGGCGGCGTACTCGGTGTCGATGGTGTCCCGGGAGACCACGGTGTAGAAGTGCGCCTGGCGGCCGTCGGCCTTCGGGCGCAGCACCCGGCCGAGGCGCTGGGCCTCCTCCTGGCGGGAGCCGAACGTGCCGGACACCTGGATCGCCACCGCCGCCTCCGGCAGGTCGATGGAGAAGTTGCCCACCTTCGAGATCACCAGCGTGCGTACCTCGCCCGAGCGGAACGCGTCGAAGAGCCGTTCCCGCTCCTTGTTGGTGGTGGAGCCCTGCACGATCGGTGCGTCGAGGTATTCCCCGAGCTGGTGGAGCTGGTCGATGTAGCCGCCGATGACCAGGACCTGCTCGTCCGGGTGCCGGTCGACGAGCGCCCGCACCACGGGCAGCTTGGTGCGGGCGGTCGCGGCCATCCGGTAGCGCTCCTCGGCCTCGGCCGTCGCGTACGCCATCCGCTCGGCGTCGGTCAGCGTGACCCGTACCTCGGTGCAGTCTGCCGGAGCGATCCAGCCCTGCGCCTCGATGTCCTTCCAGGGTGCGTCGTACCGCTTGGGGCCGATCAGGCTGAACACGTCGCCCTCGCGGCCGTCCTCGCGGACCAGCGTCGCCGTCAGCCCGAGCCGGCGGCGGGCCTGGAGGTCCGCGGTGAACCGGAAGATCGGCGCGGGCAGCAGGTGCACCTCGTCGTAGACGACCAGGCCCCAGTCGCGGGCGTTGAACAGGTCCAGGTGAGTGAACGCGCCCCCGCGCCGCGAGGTGAGCACCTGGTACGTGGCGATGGTGACCGGGCGGATCTCCTTGCGCTCGCCCGAATACTCGCCGATCTCGTCCTCGGTGAGCGAGGTGCGGGCGACCAGCTCCCGCTTCCACTGCCGGCCGGCGACCGTGTTCGTCACCAGGATCAGCGTGGTCGCCTTCGCCTCGGCCATCGCCGCCGCCCCGACCAGCGTCTTGCCGGCGCCGCAGGGCAGCACCACCACGCCGGAGCCGCCGGCCCAGAACGCCTCCACGGCCTCCCGCTGGTACGACCGCAGCGTCCACGGCTTCACGCCGTCCTTGCCGGCCTCGGCAAGCTCGATCGGGTGCGCCTCGCCGTCCACGTACCCGGCCAGGTCCTCGGCCGGCCAGCCGAGCTTGAGCAGCGCCTGCTTGAGCCGGCCCCGCTCGGACGGGTGCACCGCGATGGTGTCGTCGTCGAGCTTCGCGCCGAGCATTCCGGCGAGCTTCTTGCTCTTGGCGACCTCGATCAGCACCACCCGGTCCAGCGCGCGCAGCACCAGCCCGTTCGCCGGGTCGTTGGCGAGCTGGAGCCGCCCGTACCGGTCCATGGTCTCGGCCACGTCGACCAGCAGCGCGTGCGGCACCGGGTAGCGGGAGTACTTGATCAACGCATCCACCACGCCCTCGGCGTCGTGGCCGGCGGCCCGGGCGTTCCACAGCCCCAGCGGGGTGAGCCGGTAGGTGTGCACGTGCTCGGGAGAGCGCTCCAGCTCGGCGAAGGGCGCGATGGCCATCCGGCACGCCTGCGCGTCGGGGTGGTCGATCTCCAGCAGCAGGGTCTTGTCCGACTGCACGATCAGTGGTCCACCGCTCACGCCAGCGTCCTTCCGATAGCCGGGTTTCCTCGCCCGCACCGGCGCTGACCTGCCGAAGGCGGACCATCCAGTCTTGCACGCGCAGCGGTGTCCGAAAAATGTCACGCCGAAGGGCAACGGGACATTCGGTCCGGACGTCTAGGAAGGGAACAGCCTGTCCAGGGGAGGATCCATGAAGCGTGTCCGACTCACCGCGCGGGTCGTCGCCCTGGCGGCGGTCGTGCTGGTCGGCGTTGGTGCGTGCGCGCTCGATCCGCAGGCCGACGGATCCGGGGCGGCCGCCCCGGTGCCCGTCGGCGTGACGGAGACGGCATCGGGGGCGAGCACGCACCCACCAACGCCGGACCAGGCGACCCAGTCCCCCTCGGCGCGGCCGAGCCGCCCGGCCACGCCGAAGCCCGGCGACACGGCCACGCCGAAGCCCAGCCGGACGACGCCCACCACCGCCGCGCCGAAGCCGAGCGCCTCCGGCTTCACCGGCTGCCCGCAGGGCGAGCACCAGCGGGCCGTGGAGGAGTACCTGAACAAGCTGGGCGGGTTCGGCACACTGACCGTGGACGGCAAGCAGTCCGCCGCCGACTGCACCGCGATCAAGAAGTTCCAGCGCCGGTACGGGATCAGCCCCGCCGCCGGCCGCGCCGGCGCCACCACCTACGACGTCGCGCGGCGGCTGGCCGGCACCGACGTGAGCCGCTGCCGGGCGGGCTCCGGGCTGACCTTCTGCGTCGACCTGACCCGGCAGACCGTCTTCGCGATGCGGGACGGCGAGGTCGTCATGGGCCCGACGGTCACCCGCACCGGCATGGCCGGGTACGCCACCCCGACCGGCACCTACCGCATCGGCTGGCGGAACCTGAAGGAGTGGTCCAACCCGTACGAGGTGTGGCTGCCCTACTGGCAGCAGTTCAACGGCGGGATCGGCTTCCACGAGACCACCACGTACCTGCACAACGGGTCGATCGGCTCGCACGGCTGCGTCAACCTGCTGCACCAGGACGCGGTCCGGCTCTGGGAGCTGGGCAGGGTCGGCACCCGGGTGGTCGTCTTCGGCCACCGCCCCGGCACCTGAGCCGCGCCGGCACCCTGAGCCGCCCCGGCACCTGAGTCCGGGTTTTCTCCCCTGTCCGCGAGTCCGTTTCGGTGCCACGCTGGAAATCGGGTCCGGCGGGCGGGGGAGGGACTGATCATGACGGTCGACCACGACGTACGTCCCAAGGAGGAGCAGGCGCCGGGCGGCGAGGTCACCACCGCGGCCCTGATCGGTTACGCGGTGGCCGCCGTCGGCATTCTCGGCTGGTTCCTGTTCGGGCTGTTGGTGCAGCGGCAGGGCCTCGTCGACTCGGTCGGCGAGTCGGCCGGCGCGGCGTTCGCGCTGCTGCTCGCCGTCTCCGTGGTGGAGATGATCCGCCACAACCGCGGCTGAGCACGGCTCGGGCCGGCCCCGGGTCGCTCAGTCCTCCAGCACCGCCGCGGTGATCCGGTGCAGGGCGAAGGTGTGCAGCATCTCCGTGCGCTCGTCCTCGGCGCGCAGGTAGCCCGCCCCGATCGACACCGGGCGGACCAGGCGGGACGCGGTCGCCCCGTGCGCGTCGACGTATCCCACCCAGACCAGCGCCTTGTCGCGGACCGCCTGCTGCAGCACGGCGAGCGCGTCGCTGTGGGTGTGGGCGGGCACCGGCCCGGTGCGCGCCGCCTCGCCCCGGACCACCGCCGGAGCCCGCCGGGCAGCCCGGGCCGCCGCGTCGCCGCGGCGGATCTGCTCCACCACCCCCAGCAGCCGGGGCATGGGCAGCTTCGGGGCGGCCAGCGGGTCCAGGCCGCGGGAGGCGACCGGCACCCGGGCCGGGGCCCGCCGGGTCTTCGGCCGGGAGAGCACGGCCGAGCCGCTCGCGTCCTCCGGCACCGGCGCATACCCGGCGTCGCGCAGCGCGGCCAGCATCCGCCCGACCTGGTACGGCGTGACCAGCACCGTCGGGGCCAGCCGGCGGAACGCCATCGACTCCAGCCGCCGGTCGGCCAGCACCTCGGTGAGCAGCGTCTCGTCGTCGCTGCGCACGTACCCGCCGGCCGAGCCGACCCGGAGCCCGCCGTGCTTGCGCGCCACGTCGTCCACCAGGTAGGTCAACCCCTGCGGGACCGGGGTACGCGACCGGCGGCGGAACAGCGCGTGCAGGTCGTCGGCCGAGTACCCGGCGTCCAGGGCCCGCCGGATGCTGGCCGTGGTGACCCGGTGCACGCTCGCCCCGCCGGCCGACTCGTGCTCGGCCACCACGTCCAGCTCGGCGGCGAGCGCCGGGTCGGGCGGGCCGGGCACCACCACGGTCAGGTCGGCCTGCAGCAGGAAGTGGTCGACCGGGGCGGGGAGCAGCGCGTCCAACGCGCGTACGGCGGTGGACGGCTCGCCCGACTCGGCGTCGGAGAGCAGCCCAAGCGGGTCCTCCGCTCGGTCGTCGGCCTCGGTCACGTCGGCCAGCAGCAGCCGCCCGTACGAGGTGAGCGCGCCGAGGCCGGTCACCCCGAGCTGGGCCGCCTCGGCCAGCACCTCGCGGTGCGCGGCCTCCCGGCCCCGGGCCCGCCGGGGCGTCCGCCAGTCCAGCAGCTCCAGCACCTCGTCGGAAGTCGGAGCGGTCGCCGGGGCCAGGTCCGCCAGGATGGCGAGCACCGCGCGCCGGGCGGCCGGGGCGCCGGCCCGTTCCGCCTCGGCGGACAGCACCGAGATCGGCCGGTCCCGGTCGTCGCGCTGGCCGACCAGGCCCACCTGGCGGGTCATGGTAAGCCAGGCTCGGGCCAGCTGCTCCCAGCGCTGGGCGAGCGAGCCGGCCCGCCACACCTCGTACCCGCCGGTGGGCAGGATCTGCTGGTCGCCGCCGCCGTACCGGGCGGTGGCGGTGCCGGTCAGGTCCAGCTCGCCGAGCAGCCCGGCCGCGTACGCCACCTCGAAGAGCAGCGCGGCGGTGGCGTCGTCCAGCCCGAGCCCCCGGGCCAGCCGGCGCAGGTCGCGTACGCCGACCCCGCCGGAGCGCAGCACCGGGGCCGGCTCGGCGGCCAGGCTCTCCAGCAGCGCCTCGGTGTGGCGTACCACCTCCATGGTCTGCCCGGCGCCGGCGGAGTCCACGGCCTTCGGCTCCCGGGCCGGGCTCGCCACCAGCGGCGGGTCGGTCCGCAGCGGGCCGAGCGGGCCGCTGTCGCGGCGCAGCAGCAGCCCGATCTCGCGGGGCAGTTCCACCGTTCCGGCACCACCCTTGCCGCCCGACATGCGGACGAGCAGCCGGTGCTCCACCAGCCAGCGGATCGGCGAGCCGGTCGGCGCGCCACCGTTGATCGGGTCCGGGGGAAGCTCCTCCTCGGCGCCGGTGGCGGGGGCGTCGAGCGCGCCCGGGGGTACCGTGCCGACCGGCGGCCCGGCGGCGAGCCGGTCCAGGATCGCCCGGGCCGAGGGCGGCGCGGCCAGCAGGGTCCGCCGCAGCTTCGCCGGGTCCGCGCAGAGCGCCGCCGCCCGCGGGTCCAGGTCCGCCGCCGGTCGGCCCAGCCCCGCCGGGTACGGGGAGACCTCGTCGACGCCGCCCACCACGTGCAGGTCGTGCTCCGGGCCGTACAGCAGGAAGAGCGCGCGCAGCCGGCCGACCGCGGCCCGGACAGCGGTCGGGGCGGGCGGGTGCGGGCCGGCGGTGGCCATCGCCAGGATCGCCTCGGTGGCGGTGCCGCCGCCCGCCGGGTCCCGGGTGAGCCGGGCGGCGTCCAGGATCTGGAGGGTGAACTGGTCCAGCCCGTCGAGGGCCCGGGCCACGGAGACCCGCGACTGGGCCCGGATGGCGAGGGCGGAGACGTCGGCCGGCACCGGCACGACGAGGTCCGGCCGCAGCTGGAGCAGGGCGGCCAGGGACTCGTCGGGAAGGGCCCGCAGGTGATCGGCGAGTGAGGTGGTCATCGTCGTACCACGCTAGCCCGGTCGGGGGTGGTCCCGCCCCTCGGACGTCCGGCTCGGTCCTGGGTACGTTTTCCCCATGCCCCCACTGATGGTCGGCTTCGACCTCGACATGACCCTGGTCGACTCGCGCCCGGGAATCGCCGCCGCGTACCGGGCGCTGACCGCGCGTACCGGCGTGTACGTGGACGCGGACGCGGCGGTGTCCCGGCTCGGCCCGCCGCTGCGCACGGAAATCGCCCGCTGGTTCCCGCCGGAGCGGGTGGAGGAGGCGGTGGTCGTGTATCGCGAGCTCTACCCGGCGTACGCGATCACCCCGACCCTGCCGATGCCCGGCGCGGGGGCCGCGATCGAGGCGGTGCACGAGCGCGGCGGCCGGGTCATGGTGGTCACCTCGAAGATCGGCCGCTTGGCGAAGCTGCACCTGGACCACCTCGGGCTGGCCGTGGACGAGCTGGCCGGGGACCTCTTCGCCGAGGAGAAGGCGACCGCGCTGCGGGAGCACGGCGCGGCGCTCTATGTCGGCGATCACGTGGCGGACATGACCGCCGCCAAGACGGCGCGAATCCCAGGCGTGGGAGTGGCGACCGGGCCGTGTACGCAGGACGAACTGCGGGCCGCCGGCGCGCACACGGTGCTGGACGATCTCAGCGGATTCCCGGCGGCGCTGGACCGGATCATCCGGCTAGCCTTGAGGGGGTAGCGGTTTCGAGCGAAGCAGGGGTTTCAAGTGCCGACGGGTCGAGTGAAGTGGTATGACGCGGCCAAGGGATACGGGTTCGTCACCAGTGACGAGGGTGGCGACGTGTTCCTGCCCAAGGGCGCGCTGCCGGCGGGCGTCACCGACCTGAAGGGCGGCCAGCGGGTCGATTTCAGCGTGGTCGACAGCCGCCGGGGTGCCCAGGCGATGGGCGTGAAGCTGCTGGAGGCGCCGCCGTCCGTGGCGGAGCTGCGCCGCCGGCCGGCCGAGGAGCTGCACGGCCTGGTCGAGGACATGATCAAGGTGCTGGAGGCGAAGGTCCAGCCGGACCTGCGCCGGGGCCGCTTCCCCGACCGGAAGACCGCGCAGAAGATCGCTCAGCTGGTCCACGCGGTGGCGCGCGAGCTGGAGGTCTGAGGGACGAGCCCGGCGTCGGCGGCCCGGCCGAGCAGCGCCTCCACAGCGGCGAAACCGGCCTCGCCCAGGTCGGCGGTGAAGTCGTTGACGTAGAGGGCGATGTGCCGGTCCACCACGTCGGGCTCCATCTCCTGGGCGTGGGCCAGGACGTACTCCCGGCTGGCCGCCGGGTCGGCCCAGGCCTGGCGTACCGACTCGCGGATCCAGGCGGCGGCCTCGACCGGGTCGACCGCGCCCTTGCGGGCCAGGATCGCGCCGAGCGGGATCGGCAGGCCGGTGTCACCCTCCCACCATTCGCCGAGGTCGACCAGCGCGGTCAGCCCGTGCCGGGGGTACGTGAACCGGGCCTCGTGGATCACCAGCCCGGCGTCGTACCGGCCGGCGGCGACGCCCGGCATGATCTCGTGGAACGGCACCACCTCGATCCGCGCCGGCGGGCGCTCCGCCGACCAGAGCCGGAAGAGCAGGTACGCCGTGGTCCGCTCACCCGGCACCGCCACGGTCGCGCCGGTGAGGTCGGCCCGGTCGCCGCGGGTGAGCACCAGCGGGCCGCAGCCCCGGCCCAGCGCGCCGCCGCAGGGCAGCAGGTGGTAGTCGTCGAGCAGCCACGGCAGCGCCGCGTAGCTCACCTTCACCAGGTCGAACGCCCCCCGCTCGGCGGCCGTGTTGGTGACGTCCACGTCGGCGTAGGTCACCTCGACGGGCGGGGCGCCCGGCACCCGGCCGTGCACGAGAGCGTCGAAGACGAAGGTGTCGTTGGGGCAGGGGGAGATCGCCAGGGAGAGCGCCACGCCCCCCACGTTAACCCCGCCCCTTCCCGCGGTCGCAGCGGGCAGGCGCTGCTCGTGCCCGTGGGGACAAGACTCCCCGTTCGCTTTCGAGCTGATATCGCAAACGATTCAGGGGTGGTGCCGCGGCTACCGGCACGACCGGCGACATCACCAACGATTCAGCTCCAAAGCGTCTCGCTATCCACATGCCTCCCGGCGTATGAGCCGATGTCCACAGGGTTATCCACAGGTTGGTCGGCCCTGTTGAAACGGCAGCGGGCGGCTGGGGAGCATGCCGGGTGTGGCAGAGCCGAATCCGCCGACCGAGCGGCGGGCAGACCTGGGGGAGCTGCTGCGCCGGCTGCGGCGGCGCGCTGATCTGAGCCAGCGCGAGCTGGCCGCCCGGGCCGGCGTTCCCCAGGCCACCGTCGCACGGATCGAGTCCGGCCGGGCCGTCGACCCTCGGTACCGGACGGTGGAGCGGCTGATCGGGGCCGCGGGCGGGCAGGTGCGGTTCGACGCCGGACGGGCCGACGAATCAGATCAGCTGCCCGCACCGGCGCCCCACGATGAGCTGCGAGACCAGGCCGGGCGCCGGTATCCGGCCCACCTCGACGTGTGGGAGGTCCGCGAGCCGAAGGACTGGCCCGGGGCGTGGTGGGCGGAGTGGTACAAGCTCCCCCCGGAGAAGTGGCCGTTGCCGCTGCCTCCGGCGACGTACGAGGTGAACCGGGAGTACCGGGACCGGCGGCGCGAGGCGGAATGGGTGCGCCGATCGGTGACGGTTCGGCGGGTGCTGGGGACGCTGGCGGCGACGTCCTGGCGGTTCGTGGCGGAGCTGCCCGACGGCGGCCTGGTCGGGGAGTTGCGGGCGCACGAGCAGAGCCCACATCTCTGCTGGGGTGGCGAGGAGCGCCCCGGGGAGCGGGAGATCATCCTCGACGGGTTGCTCGTCGCGGCCCGGCACCGCCGGCTGGGAATCGGCCGTCGGCTGGTGGCAGCACTCGTCTCTGAGTTGCCGGGTGCCGACATCGGGGTGGTGCGGGCCCTGACCGAAGAGCCCGGCATCAGCTTCCTGCTCGCCTGCGGTTTCGAGCTGGAGGCGAGCCGGCCCGCCGCGCTGCGGTGGGAGCGGTCGGTCAGCGCAGGGCGGCCGCCGCCGCGGTGAGAGCGGCGAACGCCTCGCGCATCCGCCAGGATTCCCGGTCCCGTGGCCCGATCGGGTTGGACACCGTACGCAGCTCGGCGAAGGGCAGACCGGCCTGGGCGGCGGCGACGGCCACGCCGTACCCCTCCATGGCCTCGGCCACCGCGTCGGGGTGCCGGTCGGCGAGGGCCGCGGTGCTCGCCGCGGTGCCGGTCACCGTGTTGACGGTGAGCACAGCGCCGACCGTGGCCTCCGGCAGGGCGGTACGCAGGGCGTCCAGCAGTGCCGGGTCGGCGGGTATCACGCTGCCCACGCCCAGCAGTTCCGCCGGCATGCCCAGCGCCTCCACCGGGAGGAAGCCCTCCGGTGACTCGGCACCCACGTCGGCCGCCACGCTGCGGGTCGCCAGCACGGTGCCGCCGACCGGCACCCGGCCGACGAAGCCGCCGGCGATGCCCGCGCTGACCACCGCCCGGTACGGCCGGCCGGCCGCCTCGGCGAGCGCCAGCAGCCGGGCGGTGGCGGCCCCGGCGACGGCGGGGCCCACCCCGGCCGGCGCGACGGTGACCGTGGGGTCGGTCAGACCCGCCCGGACGGCCTCCGCCTCGGCGGGCACGGCGGTCACCACCAGCAGCCCACTCACGCAACCGGCCCCCGCGGCTCCCGCCGGCTCTCCTCGTCGACCCCGCCCGGCCCGCCGACCGGAGAGGAGGAGGGGCGGTAGATGTGGAAGCCCGGCGGCGGGAACCCGTCATCGGGCTCGCCGGTGGGTGTGCCGCCCGAGGGCGGGGCCGGCGAGGTGGGGGTCGGGTCGGCCGGCGCCTCCGCCGGCTCGTCGGCCAGTTCGTCGTCGCCGAGCGGCCGGCCGATCAGGCGTTCGCTGCGCAGCCGGCCGGCCACCAGCACGCCACGTACGGCCACCAGCGCCGCGACGCAGGCGACGACCGTGACCCCGATCCGGCCGGTGAAGGGGACGAGCCCGAGCCCGCCGCCGGCCACGAAGGCGAGCATCAGCGCGGTCTCCGAGTGGGCGAAGGAACTGGCCCGGAGCCGCTCCGGGATCCGCTCCTGGATCGACGCGTCGACCGCGAGCTTGGCGAGCCCGCTGAACAGGGACGCGACCAGGCAGAGCAGCGCCACCATGGGCAGCGAGAACTTCAACGCGGCCAGCACCGCCACCCCGGCCACG
Organism: Micromonospora sp. NPDC007271; assembly: GCF_040634005.1. Lineage (NCBI taxonomy): Bacteria > Bacillati > Actinomycetota > Actinomycetes > Micromonosporales > Micromonosporaceae > Micromonospora > Micromonospora sp. NPDC007271. The sequence goes on along the minus strand of NZ_JBEYER010000035.1, from coordinate 21,739 downwards.
ATGATCGTGCCGCTGGACTGGATCGCGGCCGGCCGGTGGATGTGCAGCCGGGTGCCGACCGCGGTGGCCAGGAAGCTGCCCACCGCCAGCGCGCCGCCGACCAGGCCCAGCGCGCCCTGGGCGCCCAGGTCCCGGCCGAAGAAGTCGGTGGTCAGGTCGCCGGCCTTGATCGCGAAGGCCAGGAAGAGCAGCAGGAAGCCGTACACCCCGCGCAGCGCCGCCGCGCTGATCAGGGTGGCGATCACCAGGCGGCCGGCCGGCCGACCCCGGCCCAGCGGCCGTTCCCCGTCCCGGCGGCGCAGCGCCCGGAACGGCTGCGGCACCCGCTCCGGCGGCTCCGAGTCCGCCCGCGGCGGCAGGCGCAGCGAGATCACCATGCCGACCAGGAAGATCAGCGAGGCCACCCGGAGCGGCCACTGTGCCCCGAACCAGAACGTGGCCAGCCCGAGCGGGGCGACCAGGCCGCCGGCCACCGTGCCGTAGACGCTGGCTCGGGCGCCCACCTGGGACAGCCCCAGCCCCTCTGGCAGCAGCCGCGGCACCGCCGCCGAGCGGGCCACCCCGTACGCCCGGGAGAGGGCGAGCACGCCGAACGCCGCCGGGTAGAGCCCGAAGCTGCCGAGGTAGTCGGAGATCAGCCAGGCGAGGAAGGCCCGGCCGAGCATGGTGGTCGCCAGCGCGTACCGGCGGCCGTGCCGGAAGTGGTCCAGCAGCGGCCCGACCACCGGGGCGAGCATGGCGAACGGCACCATGGTGACCAGCAGGTAGAGCGCCACCTTGTTGCGCGCCTCGCCGAGCGGCACGTCGAAGAAGATCGTCCCGGCCAGGCCGATGGCGATCAGGGTGTCCCCGGCGCAGGAGAGGGCGTGCAGGTCGAAGAGGCGGACCATGCCCACCTCGTTGCCGGCGCTGCGGGCCCGGGCCGACCCGGCCCGCCGGGTCATCCACCGGCCGCCGCGCAGCGAGCCGCGCAGCAGCAGGCGGGTGGCGCGGATGCCCGTGCCGACGGCACGCCCGAGGGCGGACCGGCCGGAGCGGGAGGACAGCGGCATGTGTCCCATCCTTGCCCATCTGATCCACGTGTGCTCGCGCCACCCGCGAGAACGACTCCGGGGAGTGCCTGACAGCCGACCGTGGGCATGGGCAACAATGGGTAGGTGACCAGGCCCGCCTCCGCCCGTGCTCCCCGGCTCGACCAGGTGTGCGCCGCCGCCGTCGATGTGGCTCGCGCCGCCATCGCCGAGGTGGACCCCGCCGACGTCGGCGAGCACCTCCAGGCTGTCGCCGAGGGTGACCGGCTCGTCACCCACTACTTCGAGTGCCGGCTGGCCGGCTACCGCGGCTGGCGCTGGTCGGTCACGGTGACCCGGGTGCCGCGCAGCCGGAACGTCACGGTCTGCGAGACCGTCCTGCTGCCCGGCTCGGACGCGCTGCTCGCCCCCGGCTGGGTGCCCTGGCAGGAGCGGCTCAAGCCGGGCGACCTGGGCCCCGGCGACCTGCTGCCCACCCCGGCGGACGACGAGCGCCTCGCCCCCGGCTACCTGCTCTCCGACGACCCGGCGGTCGAGGAGACCGCGTGGGAGCTGGGCCTGGGCCGGTCCCGGGTGCTGTCCCGGGAGGGCCGCTCGGAGGCCGCTCAGCGCTGGTACGACGGCGACCACGGCCCGAACGCCGCGATCTCGGTGGCCGCGCCGGCCGCCGCCCGCTGCGGCACCTGCGGCTTCTACCTGCCCCTCGCCGGGGCGCTGCGGCAGGCCTTCGGCGCGTGCGGCAACTTCTACGCCCCGGACGACGGCCGGGTGGTCAGCGCCGACCACGGCTGCGGCGCACACTCCGAGACCCTCGCCGAGACGGGCGAGACCCCGGTCGACGAGCTGCCCACGGTCTACGACGACAGCGCGGTCGAGGCGATGTCGGTCAGCCGCGCCCCGGGCTCAGTGGAGGCGGCCGAGCCGGCCGAGCCGTACGGCCACCCCTGACGGTAGGGCTCAGCCGCGGCGGGCGGCGGCCTCCCGGCGGCGACGCCGGTTGGCGTCGTGCCGCATCATCACCGCGAGACCGGGAAAGCCCCACAGGAAACCGGCCAGGCAGGTCCAGAGCCAGTTCTGGTGCCCGTGCTCGGTGAGCCAACCGCGGAAGAAGATCAGCAGCACCAGCCCGGCCGCCGCCCAGCCGATCAACCCGGCGACGGCGAACGGCACCATCGGCGGGTCGAGCGGTTCGGGCCGCGGCGGTTGCTCCTGAGGCACGGGCACAGCGTACGCGACCACTGCTTCCTGCCTTGCCGGTGATCGAGGACGACAGCCACGGTCGATCACCCTGCGAGGACCTGATGGCCATTGCGCCGCCGGACAACGGCACGCCACGCGATCCCGCGCACCCCCGTAACGGTGTCGACCGCTACTTCGCGATCTCCGCCCGCCGCTCCACGCCCGGCCGGGAGGTGCGCGGCGGCCTGGCCACCTTCTTCACGATGGCGTACATCGTGGTGCTCAACCCGCTGATCCTGGGCAGCGCCGCCGACGGCGACGGGCGGCGGCTCGCCATCCCGGCGCTCGCCGCGGCCACCGCGTTGGTGGCCGGCGTGATGACCATCCTCATGGGTGTCGTCGCGCGTTTCCCGATCGCGCTGGCCGCCGGGTTGGGCGTGAACGCGCTGGTCGCGTTCGAGGTCGCGCCGCAGATGACCTGGGCGGACGCGATGGGCCTGGTGGTCATCGAGGGGGTGCTGATCACCGTGCTCGTGCTCACCGGGCTGCGTACCGCGGTGTTCCGGTCGGTGCCGACCCAGCTGAAGACCGCGATCGGCGTCGGCATCGGCCTCTATCTGACCCTCATCGGCCTGGTCAACGCCGGGTTCGTCCGCCGGGTGCCGGACGCGGCGAACACCACCGTGCCGGTCGGGCTGGGCATCAACGGCAAGATTCTCAGCTGGCCGATGCTGGTCTTCGTGCTGGGCCTGCTGCTCACCATCGTGCTGGTGGTACGCCGGGTCCGGGGCGCGATCCTGATCGGCATCATCGCCACCACCGTGCTGGCGATCGTCGTGGAGGCGATCGCGCACGTCGGCCCGTCCGTCGTCAACGGCCGGCCGAATCCGAAGGGCTGGGCGTTGAACGTGCCCACCGTGCCGGAGACGGTCCTCGCGGTCCCGGATCTCTCCCTGCTCGGCCGCTTCGACGTGCTGGGCTCATGGAGCCGGGTCGGCTGGCTGGTGCCGCTGATGTTCGTCTTCACCCTGCTGATCACGGACTTCTTCGACACGATGGGCACGATGGTCGCCATCGGCCAGGAGGGGGGCATGCTCGACGAGCACGGCACGCCGCCCCGGGCCAAGGAGATCCTGCTGGTCGACTCGGTCGCCGCCGCGGCGGGTGGCGCGGCGAGTGTCTCCAGCAACACGGCGTACCTCGAGAGCGCGGCCGGGGTCGCGGAGGGCGCCCGGACCGGCCTGGCCAACCTGGTCGTCGGCGGTCTGTTCCTGCTGGCGATGTTCCTGGCGCCGCTGTCGGAGATCGTGCCCTTCGAGGCCGCGTCGACGGCGCTGGTGGTGGTCGGCTTCCTGATGCTGACCGGGGTGCGGGCCATCGACTGGGCCGACTACGAGGTCGCCATTCCGGCGTTCCTCACCATGGTGATGATGCCGTTCACCTTCTCCATCTCCAACGGTATCGGCGCCGGCCTGATCACCTACGTGGTGATCAAGCTGGCCAGGGGAAAGGCCCGGCAGCTGCACCCCGTGTTGTACGCCGTGGCGTTGTTGTTCATCCTGTACTTCCTGCGCGGGCCGATCGAGTACGTGGTGTCCTGACGCGGGAAGAGACGATCTTCTGGTGAGTCTGGTCATATCGCATGTCGTTAGCCAGGCTCATTAGTTAAGCTAACTACTGTGACGGAGCGGACGGTGACGGCGAAACGCGTGCCACCGGCGCAGCTGGCACCTCAGCTGCGTGATGCGATCACCCGGCTCAACCGGCGAGTCCGACAGGCCCGCCCGGTGGGCGACTTGACGGGCAGCCAGCTCTCGGCGCTCACCAGCCTCCAACTGGCTGGTGCTCTGACGCCGCGCGAGCTGGCCGACGTCGAGCGGGTGCAGCCGCCGACGATGACCAGGATCGTCGCGAAGCTGGAGGAGCGCGGCCTTGTGCAGCGCACCCCCCACCCGACCGACGGCCGGCAGGTCATCCTGGCGGCGACAGAGGGAGGCCGGGCCGTGCTCGAGCAGTTCGAGCGGGCCCGCAACGAGTGGCTGGCCGGCCGGCTGGCCGCGCTCACCGAGGAGGAACGCGACACGCTGCGGCGCGCCGCCGACATTCTCCAGGGGATCGCCCGCGCCTGAGACCGCCTCGTCCGGTCCGCTTCGTCCGCTGTGGGCGAAGCCGTACCCGACGCGAGGAGGCGCATAGAGAGTGCAGGCGAAGCTGAGCACGATGTTCCAGTCCCTACGAGTCCGCAACTACCGACTCTTCGCCACCGGACAGCTGATCAAGTTGGTCGGCGTCTGGATGATGTTCATCGCCCAGGACTGGCTCGTCCTCGACCTCAGCGGCAACTCCGCCACCGCGCTCGGTGTGGTCACCGCGTTGCAGTTCACCCCCGTCCTGCTGCTGACCCTGCTCTCCGGTCGGCTCGCCGACCGGTACGACAAGCGCATGCTGCTCTTCATCGCCAACGCGTTCTGGACCGCGCTGGCGTTGGTGATGAGCCTGCTGGTGCTCACCGGGCTGGTGCAGCTCTGGCACGTCTTCGCGTTCGCCGCCCTGCTGGGCGTCGCCAACGCGGTGGAGACCCCGGTCCGGCAGGCGTTCGTCTCCGAGCTGGTCGGCATGCCGCTGCTGCCGAACGCGCTGTCGCTCAACGCGGCCACCTTCAACTCGGCCCGGATAATCGGCCCGGCCGCCGCCGGCCTGGCCATCGCCGCGTTCGACGTCGGGCCGGTCTTCCTGTTCAGCGCGGTCAGCTCGATCGCCCCGCTGGTCAACGTGGTCCGGATGCGTACCTCCGAGCTGCACCGCAAGGACCTGCCGCCGGCTGGCGAGCGCCAGCAGGCCCGGGTGGTGGACGGCCTGCGGTACGTCGCCCGCCGGCCCGACATCCTGCTGCCGATGGCGCTGATGTCGGTGATCGGCATGAGCCTGTTCAACTTCCAGCTCACCCTCGCCGCGCTGGCCAAGACCGTGTTCAACACCGGTGCCGCCTCGTTCGGCCTGTTCAGCACCGCGCTCGCGGTCGGTGCGCTGGTCGGCGCACTGGCCGGCACCGGGCGGCGCAGCCGTCCCACGGTGTGGCTGGTGCTCGGCGCGGCGGTCGGCTGCGCCACCTTCGGCACGCTGGTCGGGCTCGCCCCGGCGTACTGGATGGTGGTGGCGCTGCTGCTGCCCACCGGGTTCTTCATGGTCTTCTTCGCCCAGGCCGCCAACCAGCGGGTCCAGCTCAGCGTCGACGCCGCCTTCCGGGGCCGGGTGATGGCGCTGTGGGTGCTGGTCTTCCTCGGCACCAACCCGGTCGGCGCGCCGGTCATCGGCTGGGTGGCCGAGACCTACGGCGCCGGGGCGAGCATCTGGGTCGGCGGTCTGATCTCGCTGGCCGCCGCGATCCTCGCGCTCACCTGGCAGCTGCGCCGCTCCGGTGCCCGGCTTCGGCTGCGGATGCTGCCCATGCCCCGTTTCTACGTGGTGTCGCCCGGCGCCGAATAGGTGCCAGGAAGGGTCCCCTGTTGACGCCTGGTGCACAGCAGGGGGCCTGCTGACGCTGTTTCGGATGAGGAAGAGCGGGCGCTCGGCTCAACAATTCACGCCGGATATGGGCAAACGGGTGGCGGGCCGCGACGACTGGGCTTAGCTTCGATGCGTGGGGCGGGGACTACTGTTGGTACTGGCGATCCTCGCCGTCTGCTGCCTGCCCGCCGCCTTCGCGCTGCTCTTCTGCGCCGACGAGATCCTCGACCGGGCGGTCTGCCGGTGGGCCGAGTGGCGCGAGCAGCGCCGGGAACGGCGGACCATCGCCCGGCTCGATCGGGCCATCGAGGCCGACGCGCTCACCCGCGACGTCGACCTCACCCTGCTCGACCGGGCGGACCGGCGCCCCCTGGAGCAACTCGCCACCGACCTGCGTCGGCTCGGCGGCCACCGGCTCGCCGCCGTCGACCGCTCGGTGGTGTGGCACGGCGCGGTCATCGACGCGTACGACGAGCGGCTGCGGGCCGCCTGCCGGGCGCTGGGGATCACCGAGCACCTGGCCGAGCTGGCGGGCGTGGACCGGGAGATCGAGCGGGTACGCGTGGAGGGGCTGGTGCACGCCGCCGGGCTGACCCTGCCCGCCGCCCGCGCCGGCCATCACCAGCGGCACCGCTGACGGTGCGACGTCGGTGCGGCTGTTCGTCGCGGTCTACCCACCCCGGCCGGCGATCGACGACCTCGCCGCCCAGGTGTCCCGGCTGCGGATCGGTGCCGCCTCCGCCGCCGGCATCAACGTCCGGCTGGCCGACCCGGCCAACGCCCATCTCACCCTGGCCTTCCTCGGCGACGTGGCGGAGGATCGGCTGGTCGACGTGGAGAGCACGCTCGGGCTGGCCGCCGAGACGTTCCGGGGCGGGCGGGACGGCGCGCTCCAGCTCCGGCTCGGGGGCGGGGGCAGCTTCGGGCGCGGCCGGTTCACCGTGCTCTGGGTGGACGTCCAGGGCGATCTCCACGGGCTGGCCACGCTGGCCCGGCTGATCCGGTTCGGGCTGCACCGGGCCCAGCTGCCGCACGACGAGAAGCCGTTCCGGGCCCACCTGACCATCGCCCGTCCCGGCGACCGGATCGACCGCGCCGACGTGATGGCGGACCGGGAGGCCCTGCACGCGTACCTCGGCCCCGAGTGGCCGGCGACCGAGCTGGTGCTGGTCCGCAGCCACCCCGGCCCCCACCCCACCCACGCCCGCCTCTCCGCCTGGCCCCTCTAACCCCCGCCCCCGCCCCGCCCCCGCCCCCTCGCCCTTCCGCGATCTTGCACTTCGCGTCGGGATGAATGGCGCACAAGGCTCAGATCGGCGACCCAAAGTGCAAGATCAACGCGGGGGTGGGGGTGGGGGTGGGGGTGGGTTACCAGGCCCAGGCTTCGGGGGCGGGGCCGCCGTTGGCGAGGGGTGGGAAGAGGTCGTCGAGGCGGGTGAGGGTGGCCTCGTCGAGGGCGACGTCCAGCGCGCCGAGGCTGCGGTCGAGCTGGTCCAGGGTGCGCGGGCCGACGATCGGAGCGGTCACCCCCGGCCGGGAGAGCAGCCAGGCCAGCGCCACGTCGGCCGGGTCCTGACCCAGGTCGGCGCAGAGCTTCTCGTACGCCTCGATGGTGGGCCGGTGCTCGGTGAGCGCGTCGGCCGACCGGCCGGAGGCACCCCGCGCCGCGCCGCCCTCGGCCATCTTCCGCAGCACCCCGCCGAGCAGCCCGCCGTGCAGCGGCGACCAGGGGATGATGCCCAGCCCGTACTCCTGGGCGGCCGGGATCACCTCCAGTTCGACGTAGCGGGTCATCAGGTTGTAGATGCACTGCTCGGAGACGAGGCCGAGGAAGTTGCGTCGGCCCGCGGCGGCCTGCGCCTGCGCGATGTGCCAACCGGCGAAGTTGGACGATCCGACGTAGACCACCTTGCCCTGGGCGACCAGGGTCTCCATGGCCTGCCAGATCTCCTCCCACGGGGTGGTCCGCGAGATGTGGTGCATCTGGTACAGGTCGATCGTGTCGGTCTGGAGCCGGCGCAGCGAGTCCTCACAGGCCCGGATGATGTGCCGGGCGCTCAGCCCCTGCTCGTTGGGCCACTCGCCCATCCTGCCGTACACCTTGGTGGCCAGGACGACCTTGTCGCGGCGCCCGCCGCCCTGGGCGAACCAGCGGCCGATGATCTGCTCGGTGACGCCCTCGCCGAGCTTCCAGCCGTAGACGTTCGCGGTGTCGAAGAAGTTGATCCCGTGTTCCAGCGCCCGGTCCATGATGGCGAAGCTGTCCGGCTCGTCGGTCTGCGGCCCGAAGTTCATCGTGCCGAGGCAGAGCCGGCTCACCGAGAGGCCGGTGCGTCCCAGGTTCGTGTACTCCATGGGTCCACCCTGGCACGCGGGTGCTCAGAGTGCCTACGACGGCTCCAGTTCGGCGCGGCTGACGACGCGCCGCGACCTGGAGCCGTCGCGCGTTAGCAGGGTGACCGTTTGTGGTCAGGACGACTCGCGGGCGGCCGGGCCGGTGCCGAACAGGACATCGTCCCAGCTCGGCAGGCGCTTGCGGGGCTTGCCGCCGGCCTCCGCGGAATCGTTGCCGCCCGCGGCCGCCGCCGCGCCGGTGCGGCGGGGCCGGAGCACCGCCAGCGAGGGTACGGCCGGGACCTCCTTCGGCGCGTCCGAGTCGTCGTCGAACGCGGACCCGGGGCCGCCACCGAGCAGCGCCGCCGCCCCACCGGCGACCGGGCGCTGGCGGGGAGCCTCCGGCCCGGCCAGCGCGGCCGGGGACCGGGTGTCGAGACCCCGCCCGGAGGTGCCGCCGAGCGGCCGGTCCAGCGAGGCGAGCAGCGCGTCCCGGCCGGCGCGGATCGGGTCCCGCCCCGGGCGGGTGTGCTCGGCCGGCGTCGGCAGGCCGTGCCCACCCCGGCTCGGCTCGCCACGCGACGGGCCGGGCAGCGCGTGGCCGCCCCGCTCCGGCGCCGGCTCCTGGCCGAGGATCGGCGTGGGCCGCTCGGCACAGAGGTACTGCGCCATGTCGTCGTGCGGGGTGACGTGCTGCCGGGTCTTGTCGAGGTCCCAGACCGCCTGCGCGGTGGCCTTGCCCGACGGCCAGGTGGCGATGATCCGCCAGGTGCCGTCGTCCCGCCGGTACGCGTCCCAGGAGATCTTCTCGGTGTCGATCCCGTGCTGGGCGAGCCGGCCGTTGACCACCTCGGCCAGCGGGGTCGGCTTCTCCGCACCCTTGAGCCGGGTGCGCCGGGCGTGCTGGGCGAGCATGGCCCGCTCCTGGAGCACCGGGCCGGCGTACCGCAGGACGCGGTCGACCGGGACGCCGGCGATCCGGGCGACGTCCTCAGCGGACTCGCCGGAGCGGATCCGGGCCTGGATGTCCCGCGGGGAGAGCGACGGCACCGGGTCGGTGGCGGAGGCCACCACCGCGAGGGGGGCCGCGCCGGGCTCGGGGTGCAGTGCCCCGGCGACGCGCTCGTCAATGGGCAGGGCGAGCAGGCGCCCGACCTCGTCGGCGAGCACCAGAGCCTGGCCGTCCTCGGAGAGGGCGACGAAGCGTACTGGGCGCATGTGCTTGCCTCCGTCCCGCTTCGCTGGCCGTCACGCCACGAGCCGGCCACCCGGGCGTCTCGCACCACCGTACGCTCATCTACCCGAAGGTGGGGGATGCGACACCCGGCATGTCGCGACTGAGCTGCGACGATGATCACCGTGGGTGGTCGCCGGGGCCCGGACGACCACCCACCGTCATGGCGTGATCAGAGTCGCTCGACCACGTAGTCGATGGACGCGGTGAGCGCCTCCACGTCGGCCGGCTCGACCGCCGGGAAGAGCGCGACGCGCAGCTGGTTGCGGCCCAGCTTGCGGTACGGCTCGGTGTCCACGATGCCGTTGGCGCGCAACGCCTTGGCGATCGCCGAGGCGTCCACACCGTCGGCGAAGTCGATCGTGGCGACCACGTTGGAGCGCAGCGCCGGGTCGGCCACGAACGGCGTGGCGAACGCGGACCGCTCGGCCCAGCCGTACACGATGCCGGCGCTCTCGGCGGTGCGCTTGGCCGCCCAGGCCAGGCCGCCCTGGGCGTTCATCCAGTCGGTCTGCTCCGCGGCGAGGAAGATGGTGGCCAGCGCGGGGGTGTTGTACGTCTGCTCCAGCCGCGAGTTGTCGATCGCGGTGACCAGGTCGAGGAAGGCCGGGATGTAGCGGCCGGATTCCTTGATCTCGGTGGCCCGGGCCAGCGCGGCCGGCGACATCAGGGCCAGCCAGAGGCCGCCGTCCGAGCCGAAGCACTTCTGCGGGGCGAAGTAGTAGACGTCGGTCTCGCCGACGTTGACCTCCAGGCCACCGGCGCCGGAGGTGGCGTCGACCAGCAGCAGCGAGCCCTCGTCGGCGCCCGCCACCCGGCTGATCGGCACGGCCACGCCGGTGGAGGTCTCGTTGTGCGGGGTGGCGTAGACGTCCACGCCTGCCTCGGCGACCAGGGCCGGCGCGCTGCCCGGCTCGGACTTGCGGACGGTCGGCTCGCCGAGGAACGGCGCGTCCTTGACCGACTTGGCGAACTTCGCGCCGAACTCGCCGAAGCTGGCGAACTGGGCCCGGTCGCGGATCAGGCCGAAGGTGGCGACCTCCCAGAAGGCGGTGGTGCCGCCGTTGCCGAGAACCACCTCGTAGCCCTCGGGGAGGGCGAAGAACTCGGCGATGCCCCGGCGCAGCCGGGCCACCTGGTCCCGGACGGTCTTCTGCCGGTGGGAGGTGCCCAGGTAGCTGGTGGCGACGTCGGCGAGGGCGGAGACCGCCGCCGGGCGGACCTTGGACGGCCCGCAGCCGAAGCGTCCGTCGGCGGGCTTGAGGTCGTCGGGAATCCGGATGGTCGGTGCGTCAGCCACGGTTGTCTCGATCCTTCCGCGTGGGCGAGGACGGGCCCAGTCAGCGGGCGCGGACCGACGGCGGCCGCGCACGGGCGCGGAGAAGCCGGGATCCGAAGCCCGGTCCGGCGGCACTGCCGGCCTTCATCCTCGCACCCTCGCCACCCGCTTCGGCGGCTGGTCCCACCGCTGCCGCTGAGGGATGCGCCACACACGGCGACGGCCCCGACCTCGCCGGTCGGGGCCGCCGCGCGGACCTGCGCCGCTAACAGGGGAGCCTTCCGCTGCCGGAGGCGTCGAGAAGGTGCCTTCCTTACATCTCAGACGCCGTGCGGGATGGCGTCCCAGCCCTCGACCTCCCGCGGCTTGCGCGGGCTGTGGCCGACGTACCGGGCCGACGGGCGGACCAGCCGGTTCAGCTTCTTCTGCTCCAGGATGTGCGCGGACCAACCGCCCATCCGGGCACAGGTGAACATCGAGGTGAACATGTGCGCCGGCACCTCGGCGAAGTCCAGCACCACGGCCGACCAGAACTCGACGTTGGTGGCGAGCACCCGGTCCGGGCGGCGGGCCTGCAGCTCGGCCAGGGCGGCCTTCTCCAGCGCCTCGGCGACCTCGAAGCGCGGCGCGCCCAGCTCCTTGGCGGTGCGCCGGAGCACCCGGGCGCGCGGGTCCTCGGCCCGGTAGACCCGGTGGCCGAAGCCCATCAGCCGCTCGCCCCGGTCGAGGACGCCCTTGACGTACCCTTCGGCGTCGCCGCTGCGCTCGACGGCCTCCAGCATGCTGAGCACCCGCGACGGTGCGCCGCCGTGCAGCGGGCCGGAGAGCGCGCCGATGCCGGAGGAGATGCAGGCGGCGGCGTCGGCGCCGGTGGAGGCGACGATCCGGGCGGTGAAGGTGGAGGCGTTCAGGCCGTGCTCGGCGGCCGAGATGAAGTAGGCGTCGACGGCCTTGACGTGCCGCGGGTCGGGCTCGCCCCGCCAGCGCTTCATGAACCGCTCGACGATCGTCTCCGCCTTGTCGATCTCCTTCTGCGGCACGGCCGGCAGGCCCAGGCCGCGCGCCGACTGGGCGACGAAGGAGAGCGCGGTCACCGAGACCCGGGCCAGGTCCGCGCGGGCCTGCTCGTCGGAGATGTCGAGCATCTGGTCAAGCCCCCAGTACGGGGCGAGCATAGCGACCGCGGACTGCACGTCGACGCGGATGTCGCCGGAGTGCACCGGCACCGGGAACGGCTCGGCCGGCGGCAGGCCAGGGCCGAAGCGCCCGTCGACCAGCAGCGCCCAGACGTTGCCAAAGGAGACCTGGCCGATCAGATCCTCGATGTCCACGCCGCGATAGCGCAGCGAGCCGCCCTCGCGGTCCGGTTCGGCGATCTCGGTCTCGAAGGCTACGACGCCCTCCAGGCCCGGTTTGAAGTCGGACATGTCGTCTCCTGGCTTCCGGCTCGGTGCGCCCCCGCGGGCTCATCCGCCCCGCTCCTCAGGCGACCTTCAGGGATGTGTTCGTGCCATCTTGCCTGCTGAGTAACTAAGTGCGCGACCCGCTGCGACTGTGCTGCACGCGACATCCCCGTGGGTGGACAGGCGCACGGCCTCGGCCAGACTGGGCGGTGGGGCCTGGCCTGCGTCGGGGGACGCGGTCGCCCCGACGAAAGGGACGTGGAGAGTGACCGGCGACACACCGGCTCCGGCGGCCATGCGTAACGAGTACGCGGCCGACCTGGGCCTTTCCGAATCGGATCTCGCGCCGGACTGGCACACCCAGTTCGCCCGCTGGTTCGCCGACGCGGTGGCGTACCCGCTCCCCGAACCGAACGCGATGGTGGTGGGCACGGCCGACGCCCAGGGCCGCCCGAGCGGCCGGACCGTGCTGCTCAAGGGGTACGACCCGGACGGCTTCGTCTTCTACACCAACTACGAGTCGCGCAAGGGCGTCGAGCTGACCGCCAACCCGTGGGCCAGCCTGGTGTTCCCCTGGTTCCCCATGCAGCGCCAGGTGGTGGTCGCCGGCCGGGTGGTCAGGGTCGACCGGGAAGAGACCGAGGCGTACTTCGCCAGCCGGCCGCGCGGCTCCCAGCTCGGCGCCTGGGCCAGCACCCAGTCCCGGGTCGTCCCCGGCCGGGCCGCGCTGGACGCGGCGTACCGGGCGGCGGCCGAACGCTTCGTCGCCGTGGAGCCGGTCCCCACGCCGCCGCAGTGGGGCGGGTTCCGGGTGCTCCCGGAGACGGTGGAGTTCTGGCAGGGCCGGGCCAGCCGGCTGCACGACCGGCTGCGGTTCCGGCGGACCGACGGCGGCACCTGGGTCAGCGAGCGGCTGGCCCCGTGACCGGGGTCTCGCCCCCGCCCCGGACGCCGCCCGGTCGATCGTCTGCGCCCCGGGTGAAGGAGGCCCAGCCGCGCGGACCGCGCCGCTGGGCGATCGATCTGCGCCCGCTGGCCGTGCCCGCGTATCGGCGGGTGTGGCTCGGCAACGGCGTGGCGATGTTCGGCTTCCAGTTCACCGCGGTCGCCGTACCGGTGGAGATGTTCGCGCTGACCGGCGGCTCGTTCTGGGTCGGGCTGCTCGGGGTGGCCGGTTTCCTGCCGCTGCTGATCTTCGGGCTCTGGGGCGGGGCGGTCGCCGACGCCCGGGACCGGCGGCAGGTGCTGCTGGCCGCGGGCGGGCTGCTCTGGGCGGCGACCCTGGGCCTGCTGCTCCAGTCGCTGTTCGGGGTGGGCAGCCCGGTGCTGCTGCTCGCCCTGGTGGCGGTGCAGTCGATCGCGTTCGCGATCACCTCGCCGGCCCGCAGCGCGATCCTGCCCCGGCTGGTGCCGGACGAGTTGGTCCCGGCAGCCAGCACGCTGAACTTCACCACGTTCACCGCGACCGCGGTCTTCGGGCCCCTCACGGCCGGCCTGATCTTCGCCACCTGGCGGATCGAGGTCGGGCTGCCGATCACGTACGCGGTGGACGCGCTGCTGTTCACCGTCTCGCTCTGGGCCACCCTGCGCCTGCCGGCGATGCCGCCCGAGCCGGACCCGGAGAGTGACGGCGCCCCGCGCAAGGCCGGCCTGGCCAGCATCGTGGACGGCTTCCGCTACCTGGCCACCACGCCGGTGCTGCTGCTGTCGTTCGCCATCGACCTGATCGCGATGATCCTGGCCATGCCCCGGGCGCTCTTTCCCGAGGTGGCGCAGCAGCGGCTCGGTGGTGGCGGCGCCGTCGGCTGGCTCTACAGCGCCATCGCCATCGGCGCCATGGTGGGCGGCCTGACCTCCGGCTGGATCGGCCGGCTGCGCCGGCAGGGGTTGGCGCTGGTGCTGGCCGTGGTGGGCTGGGGCGTCGCGATCGCCCTGGCCGGGCTCGCGCACCAACTCTGGCTGGTGGTGCTGCTGCTCGGCCTGGCCGGCGCGGCGGACCTGGTCAGTTCGGTGCTGCGGCAGTCGATGCTGCTGGTCTACGCGCCCGACCGGCTGCGTGGCCGGCTCCAGGGCGTCAACACCGTGGTGGTCGCCGGCGGCCCCCGCCTGGGCGACCTGCGGGCCGGCACCATGGCCGCCGGCTTCGGCGCCGGTGCCGCCTGGGTGGCTGGCGGCCTCGCCTCCGCCGTCCTCGCCGTGCTGCTGGTGGTGGTGTTCCCCGCGCTGCTGCGCTACCGGGCCGCCACCGCCTCCCGCGCCGACGGTTAGGAAGGGGCCCTTCCTCTACCGCAAGCGTTAACAGGGGGCCCTTCCTTGCATCGACTAGGGTGGGAGAGCATGGGGAGCAGCGGGAACCGGGCGGTGTCGGGGGCACAGTGGAGCATCGCCGGCGGGGGCCACGAGGCGGTCGTCGTCGAGGTGGGCGGCGGGCTGCGGGCGTACCGGCACGACGAGGTGGACTACCTCGACGGGTACGAGGCGGACGAGCTCAGCCCCGGCTCGGCCGGCCAGGTGCTGGCCCCCTGGCCGAACCGGATCCGGGACGGCGCGTACACCTTCGGCGACCGGTCGTTGCAGCTCGACCTGAGCGAGCCGGCCCGGCACAACGCCATCCACGGCCTGGTCAACTGGGTGTCCTGGCAGCTGATCGAGCGCTCCGCGGAGAGCGTCACGATCGGGTACGACCTGCCGCCGAGCCCGGGCTATCCGTGGGCACTGCGGCTGCGTACCCGGTGGAGCGTCGGGGCGGACGGGCTGCGGGCCGAGCACGAGGTGACGAACCTGGCCGGTGAGGCGGCGCCGTTCGGCTTCTCGGTGCACCCCTACCTGCGGCTGCCGAAGGTGAGCGTGGACGAGTTGTCGCTGCGGGTGCCGGGGCGGACCCGGCTGCTGCTGGACGGCCGGCTGCTCCCGATGGCCGCGACCGCGGTCGCCGGCACCGAGTACGACTTCACCGAACCCCGCCTGATCGGCGCCGCCGTGCTCGACATGGCCTTCGGCGACGTCGAGCGGGACGCCGACGGCCGGTCGACGGTGACGCTCGCGGCGCCGGACGGTTCGGCCGCGGTGCACGTCTGGGCGGGCCCTGAGTTCGGCTGGTGGCAGGTGTTCACCGGGGACACCCTCACCGGCGAGCGCCACCGCCGATCCGTCGCGATCGAGCCGATGACCTGCCCGGCGGACGCCTTCCGCTCCGGCAAGGACCTGATCGTCCTGTCCCCGGGGGAGACCTGGCGGGGGGCCTGGGGCATCCGGCCCGAGCCGGCCGCCGTCGTGGCCGGCTGACCCAGGGAGCCTGCGCATGGAGTTCGCCGAGGTGGTCCGGCGCCGCCGGATGGTACGCAACTACGACCCTGACCGGCCGGTCCCGCCGGAGGTGGTGGACCGGCTGCTGGAGCACGCGATCCGGGCCCCCTCGGCGGGCTTCGCCCAGGGCTGGGGCTTCCTGGTGCTGGCGGAGCCGGCGGACCGGGAGCGGTTCTGGGCCGCGGCCACGCCCGGCGGGGGCGGCCGGGACCGCTGGCTGGCCGGGATGCGCCGCGCCCCGCTGATCGTCGTGCCGCACGCCAACCGCTCCGCCTACCTCGACCGGTACGCCGAGCCGGACAAGGGCTGGGCGGACCGGTCGGAGGAGCGGTGGCCGGTGCCCTACTGGTACGTGGACACCGGCTTCGCCGCGCTGCTCATGCTGCTCACCGCGGTGGACGAGGGGCTGGGCGCGTGCTTCTTCGGCATCCCGCCGCAGCGGATCGGGGCGTACCGGGAGGCGTTCGGCGTCCCGGAGGAGTACCACCCCATCGGCGCGCTCACCGTCGGTTACCGGGTGCCCGACCACCGGTCACCGTCGCTGCGGCGTGGCCGGCGGCCGATCGACGAGGTGGTCCACCGGGGCCGATGGAATTGAGGGTGGGTTTGCCCGGGCTGGTCGGGGTATCGGCGGTAGCGAAACCGACATGAGGGAGTAAAACGCAGTGTGGCGGGTGCGGCTAGGCTGGCACGGACATCATCAGCCGTTCCGCGTGACCCCGCGCCGTGACCTGGCCGGGCATCGGGGCGGGCCAGGCCAGGGGGAGGGGAGCGCGCCGTGATCTTCAGAGCGGTCCGGGACGGGCGTCCCTACCCGGAGCACAACCTCACGCTCAAGCAGTGGGCGGAGATCCCGCCGCGCCCGCTGCGGCTGGACCAGCTGATCACCACCAAGCGGGAGCTGGCGCTGGACAAGCTCCTCGCGGAGGACTCGACCTTCTACGGTGACCTCTTCCCGCACGTGGTGCAGTGGAACGGCGGCCTCTACCTGGAGGACGGCCTGCACCGGGCACTGCGCGCGGCGCTCCAGCAGCGCAACCAGATCCACGCCCGGGTGCTGGTGCTCGGCCCCCAGGCCGAGTGACGCCTCACCTGAGGAATCGTTAAGGTGGCCGCATGACCCCGCTCGACCTGCTGGACATCGACGCGTCGCTGGGCGAGGAGGAGCGGCAGATCCGCGCCGTCGTGCGCCAGCTCGTCGACGACCGGGTACGCCCGCACGTCGCCACGTGGTACGAGGACGGCCAGGTGCCGGCCCGCGAGCTGGCCCGCGAGTTCGGCAAGCTCGGCCTGCTCGGCATGCACCTGACCGGGTACGGCTGCGCCGGCGCGCCGGCCGTCGCGTACGGGCTGGCCTGCCTGGAACTGGAGGCTGGCGACTCCGGCGTCCGCTCACTGGTGTCGGTGCAGGGCTCGCTGGCCATGTACGCCATCTGGCGTTACGGCAGCGAGGAGCAGAAGCAGCGCTGGCTGCCCGCGATGGCGGCCGGCGAGGCGATCG
Organism: Micromonospora sp. NPDC007271; assembly: GCF_040634005.1. Lineage (NCBI taxonomy): Bacteria > Bacillati > Actinomycetota > Actinomycetes > Micromonosporales > Micromonosporaceae > Micromonospora > Micromonospora sp. NPDC007271. Next base: position 4,965 of record NZ_JBEYER010000035.1, on the reverse strand, counting down.
GCTGCTTCGGGCTGACCGAGCCGGACCACGGCTCCGACCCGGCGTCGATGGCCACCCGGGCCCGGCGGGACGGGGACGACTGGATCCTCGACGGCACCAAGATGTGGATCACCAACGCGCCGATCGCGGACGTCGGGGTGATCTGGGCGCGCACCGACGACGGGGTGCGCGGGTTCGCCGTACCGATGGACACGCCGGGCGTGACGGCGCGCGAGATCCGGCACAAGATGTCGCTGCGCGCCTCGCTGACCGGGGAGGTCGTCCTCGACGGCGTCCGGCTCCCGGCGGACGCCCGGCTGCCCGAGGCGGTCGGCCTGAAGGCCCCGCTGAGCTGCCTCACCGAGGCCCGGTACGGCATCGTCTGGGGCGCGCTCGGCGCGGCCCGCGACTGCCTGGAGACGGCCCTGTCGTACGCGACCACCCGGACCCAGTTCGGCCGGCCCCTCGCGGGCTTCCAGCTCACCCAGGCCAAGCTCGCCGACATGGCCGTCGAGTGGAACAAGGGCCTGCTGCTGGCGCTGCACCTGGGCCGGCTCGCCGACGCCGGGAAGCTGCGCCCCGAGCAGGTCAGCGTGGGCAAGCTGAACAACGTCCGGGAGGCGTTGGCGATCGCCCGGCAGTGCCGGACCATCCTCGGCGCCAACGGGATCTCCGGCGAGTATCCGGTCATGCGGCACGCCAACAACCTGGAGAGCGTGCTGACCTACGAGGGCACCTCGGAGATCCACCAACTGGTCGTCGGGCAGCGGCTGACCGGGCTCTCGGCCTTCGCCTGACCTGCGGTTCTCCCGCCCGACACCGCTCGTCGAGCGGGTGTCGTACCGAGGCCTTACCGTCGTCTTCAGGCGCTTGTGTCTGACGAGGACGGTGAGGGCGATGGCCCGCGACGGTGACATCAACGAGCCCACCAGGGAGTTCCCCGGTTACCCGACCGGCGACGACCTCCGCGCCCGGTCGAGCGTCACACCTGACCCCGCGCCGGGCGGCCCCACGTCGGCGAGCGGCCCGGCGTCGGCGAACGGGCCGGTCCGTGGCCTGCTCTGGGTGCTCGGCGCCGCCGCGCTGGCCGTGGTGGTGCTGCTCGGCGTGCAGGCGACCGGGATCCTGCCGGACTTCCGCAACCCGTTCGCCAAGGAGCAGACCGACCGCAGCCAGCCGACGCTGCTCAAGTCGATCCGCGACCTCAGCCGGTACGTCGCCGCCGAGGGCGACTTCCAGGTGGTGGTCGACCTGCAGAACGACCGACGGAACGTGCCCGACTTCCTGCTCAACGAGCGGACGCTCTTCGTCGGGGCCGGCCGGGTCGAGGCGTACGTCGACTTCTCGAAGATCGCCGACGGGGCGATCGTGGAGTCGGCTGACAAGAAGTCGGTGGAGATCAAGCTGCCCGCGCCGCAGCTCGGGGAGACCAGCCTCGATCTGGAGAAGAGCTACGTCTTCGCCCAGCAGCGCGGCCTGCTCAACCGGCTCAACGACCTGGTGGCCGGCGACCCCAACCGCCAACAGCAGGTCTACCGGCTGGCCGAGGACCGGATCACCGCCGCCGCCCGGGGCAGCGGGCTCACCGCCCGCGCCGAGGAGAACACCCGCAAGATGCTGGAGGGCCTGCTCCGCTCCCTCGGCTACGAGAAGGTGACCGTCACCTACACGGCCCCCTGAGACCGCCGGCGCCTGCCCCGGGGCACCGGGGCGGGCGCCCCGGCGCGGGCGGGTGAGGATCAGGACTCGTTGGGCATCAGGATCCAGAGGACCAGGTAGATGATCACCTGGGTGCCGGGCAGCAGCAGGGACAGCAGGAACAGCAGCCGGACCAGGTTGGCCGAGATGCCGAACCGCTGCGCCAGGCCGGCGCAGACCCCGGCGACCATGCGCCCCTGGCGGGGCCGGACCAGTTTGCGACTCATCCTCGTACTCCCACTCTGCGGCGGTCCGCCGCGCTGATTCCACGCTAGAAACCGATGCGCCTCGTGCCCTCGGCCCCAAGGAGGATCGGTGACCCGGGCACCCGTAGGTGCCTACCCTGCCGGGTACCGCCGCAGCAGGACGTTGCTCGACCCTGGATCGAGTGCCATCCCGCTCGCTCCGAGGCCACTACCTCCCGCATCGCGCGCGGGGCGCCGGGCTTTGACGGCGGGGAGACGGGCGGGGCGGAGGATGGGTGTGCGGGGTCGCGGGCCGGGTCTGACCTGGGCGGGTAGGCTCGCCGGTCGGGCGCCCGCACCCCGGGTGCCGCCCGCCGCCCCGGACCGGGAGCGGCACGTCCCGGGCTTGACCCGCACAACGGGACCGACGGCGAGGAAAGTGCAGCAGCCATGATCAGTGTTTTCGACCTCTTCAGCGTCGGCATCGGGCCCTCCAGCTCGCACACGGTGGGGCCGATGCGGGCCGCTCGCACCTTCGTGACCGGGCTCAAGGCGGACGGGCTGCTCGCCGACACCATCCGGGTGCAGGCCGAACTCTTCGGCTCGCTCGGTGCCACCGGTCATGGCCACGGCAGCGACCGCGCGGTGCTGCTCGGGCTGGAGGGCGAGACGCCGGAGGCGGTGGACACCGACTCGGTCGGGCCGCGGGTGGAGCGGATCCGGGCCGAGCGGCGGCTCGGCCTGCTCGGCACCCAGGAGATCGACTTCGATCCGGACCGGGACCTGGTGCTGCACCGGCGCCGCTCGCTGCCGTACCACCCCAACGGGATGACCTTCGCGGCGTACGACGGGGCCGGGATTCTGCTCCGGGCCCGCACGTACTACTCGGTCGGTGGTGGGTTCGTGGTCGACGAGGCGGCGGCCGGGGCGGACCGGATCAAGCCGGACAGCACCCGCGTCCGGTACCCGTTCCTGACCGGCGCGGAGCTGCTGCACGTCACCAGCGGCAACGGCCTGTCGATCAGCGAGGTGATGCTCGCCAACGAGCTGTCCTGGCGCAGCGAGGCGGACGTCCGGGCCGGGCTGCTGGAGATCTGGCGGGTGATGCGGGAGTGCGTCGAGGCCGGCTGCGCGCGGGACGGCGTCCTCCCGGGCGGGCTGAAGGTCCGCCGCCGGGCGGCCGAGCTGCGCCGCAGCCTGGAGGCCGAGGCCGACGCCACCGACCCGCTGCGCGCGATGGACTGGGTCACCCTCTTCGCCCTCGCGGTCAACGAGGAGAACGCGGCCGGCGGGCGGGTGGTCACCGCCCCGACCAACGGCGCCGCCGGCATCATCCCGGCCGTGCTGCACTACTACACCCGGTTCGTGCCCGGCGCCTCGGACGAGGGCGTGGTCCGCTTCCTGCTCGCGGCCGGCGCGATCGGGGTGCTGTTCAAGGAGAACGCCTCGATCTCCGGGGCCGAGGTCGGCTGCCAGGGCGAGGTCGGCTCGGCCTGCTCGATGGCCGCCGCCGGGCTCGCCGAGGCGCTCGGCGGCACCCCCGCCCAGGTGGAGAACGCCGCCGAGATCGGCATGGAGCACAACCTCGGGCTGACCTGCGACCCGGTCGGCGGCCTGGTGCAGATCCCGTGCATCGAGCGGAATGCGGTGGCCAGCATCAAGGCGATCACCGCCGCGCGGCTGGCGCTGCGCGGGGACGGGGTGCACGCGGTGTCGCTGGACAAGGTCATCAAGACGATGCGGGAGACCGGCGCCGACATGAAGGTCAAGTACAAGGAGACGGCGCGGGGCGGCCTCGCGGTGAACGTGATCGAGTGCTGAACCCGAAGGGGTGACCGGCCGCGTACCGACGCCGGAGGCGGGTGGCGGGGGCGAGGATGGGACGGTGACGACAGGCGTCGCCGCGCTCTGGTCGGCCCGCAACTCGCTGCGCATCCTCGTCAAACGGGACCTCGCGGTGAAGTACCAGCAGTCGGTGCTGGGCTACCTCTGGTCGCTGATCGAACCGCTCGGCATGGGCCTGATCTACTGGTTCGTGTTCGGGGTGCTCTACTCCGGCGCCACCCGCCGGCACCTGGGCGAGGCGTCCGGGTCGTACCCGCTGTTCCTGATCACCGGGATCTTCGCCTGGATGTGGGCCAGCTCCGCGCTCAGCGAGGCGACGAAGGCGCTGACCGGGCAGGCCCGGCTGATCACCACGATGAACGTGCCCCGGCAGGTCTTCCCGATCGGCCGGGTCACCGGCCGCTTCGCCGAGTACGCCGCCGGCCTGCCCATCCTGGCCGGCATCGCCGCGATCTACGCGGCGCACGGCAAGATCCATCTCGGCTGGACGATGCTGGCCCTGCCGCTGGCCGTGGCGGTGCAGTTCGTCCTGCTGGTCGGGGTCGCGCTGCTGCTGTCGGCGATCAACGTGCTGATGCGGGACATCGAGCGCTTCATGCGGCTGATCATCCGGGTGCTCTTCTACGCCACCCCGATCATCTATCCGCTCGGTCTGGTGCGGGACTCCGGCATGCCGACCTGGGCCAAGCTCGGCTACGAGTTCAACCCCCTGGTCGGCATCTTCCAGCTGCAACACTCGATCTGGTACCCGGACGAGTTCCCGGACGCCCGGCTGCTCACCATCACCGTGCTGGGCAGCCTGCTGGTGCTGGCGGTCGGCTGGTGGTCGTTCAGCCGGCTGGAACCGGCCGTGCTCAAGGAACTGTGAATGGCGATCGTCGAGGCGGAGGGGCTCGGCATCCGGTTCGTCCGCAACCGGCGCCGCCAGCTCCGGCTGCGGGAGCTGCTGATCGGCCGAGGCGGCCGGAACAGCGCCGCCGGGCAGTTCTGGCCGTTGCGGGACGTGTCCTTCCGGATCGAGGCGGGCGAGACGGTCGGGGTGATCGGCCGGAACGGCACCGGCAAGAGCACCCTGCTGCGGCTGATCGCCGGGGTGCTGATCCCCGACGAGGGCCGGATCCGGGTACGCGGGACGGTGGCTCCGCTGCTGGAACTCTCCGCCGGCTTCTCCAACGACCTGACCGGCCGGGAGAACGTGTACCTGGTGGGCGGACTGCACGGGCTGTCGACGGCGTACCTGCGGCGGCACTTCGACGAG